>CAZEXE010000020.1:19495-30014 GCA_964516645.1 uncultured Candidatus Poseidoniales archaeon | reverse complement strand
GCTTCTGTTGCGGACGAATAATCTGTGCCCGGAGCAACACGTAGCGAAACATTGGTTTTGGCTTGAGTCCCAGAATTCCTCACCCCAATCGATATGACGTCATTTTCCAACAACATCAAATTCGCCTCTCCTACCAATCTGCTTCGTTTCATTTCACCTAAGTTCTTAGTAGCTATATGCTCAACAGTATTAGCCAATTCATTAACTCCAGTCCATCGTGACCTATCAGAAGGAGAAATTGAAACTCGACGTTTATATCCACGAGAAAATGCTGGAGCACGCTCCTCACAAGACATGGCGCAAAGGACCGCTAATAGGCTTGCTACACCATCTCCAACCAAACATCTTCCTCCATTTGGATGCGGTGCAGACATAACCAAATGTCCAGAATCTTCAACTCCGATAACTTGGGAACCCCCCGACTTTAGTGCGTGTGTCAACCACCTGTCACCGACCGCGGTTTGAGAAAAACGAATCGTGGAATCTAGTCTATCCAAAGACGAAGCCAATGCTAAATCTGATTCAATACTTGCAGCGAGACACCATTCCCCATTCACTGACCTAAGTATGTGATCTGCCATTTCATCACCATCGACCACTCTACAACCAGTCTCTGTGGATTCGATAAACAAACATCTATCTCCATCACCATCCAAGGCTGCAGCAATTATTTGTCCAGCCGAACATCTTTGAAGTGAATTGATGAGAACATGTTCATCTCTACTGGCTTCTTCCCAGGTCCACGAATCAGTAGGGTTGAATTCACCAGCACCACAATCCTCGTTCAATGCGTTGGCTTTGATGGAAACTTCCTCAGCCTCAATCCCTGCCCTAGCCAAGAATCCAGATAACCATTCACTTGCAGCACCTTTTGACGAATCGATTAATATTCGATTTAGAGATGGAGGAGCAAACATACCGCTGAATTCCGCCAATCGAATTACCAACAATTCTTGATGTGCTAAATCAGAGTTAAAGTATGAATCTGGATTTGCTAATTCCATCAAATCATTTTGATCTACTTCTCTTTCTTCTGCCGCCAATTGGATGACTAATTCCGAGATTTCTTTCTCAAGTTCTGGGTTTGTTTTGAACCCTGAAGAATCAAAGACTTTGATACCTGAATCCGAAACGGGATTGTGGCTTGCAGTAATCATGCATCCTAGCACTGAGTTTGTATCAAGCAGGGCGTTGTGAAGAGCAGGAGTGGCACAGATTCCTCCATGAATTACTTTGCAACCACCTAAGTGCAAACCGATAGTTAGTGAAGATACAAGTTCGGTGTTTTTCGGCCTGTTGTCCCATCCAATTATGACTTGAGAACCAACTTCTACAATTCGGGAAAGCGCTTCACCTACCAAGCGCATTAGCCGGCCAGAAATCATTCGATTTTCAGTTAACTGTGAAATGGCACCCTCGTCATCACTAGGGGAATCAACCACCTCGCCACGGATTCCATCGGTGCCGAAAAGCATTCAATCACCCAATTTTGGAATCGGCATCATAAATTCCTGTGACAGTAGTATTTGGCAGGACCATGCACCTGGGGCCCAATACTACGCCAGGATTGGTCACCGCATTACATCCAAGTTGAGAATCCTCTCCAATAATCGCACCGAATTTCCTTAATCCAGTAGAAATCCTTTCACCATCAATTCGAGTATGAACTTCTCCTCCATCGTTTCTCAGGTTCGAGAGTTTTACCCCCGCTCCAAGATTTACATTTGGCCCAAGCACAGAATCCCCTACATAGTTGAAATGAGGCGCTTTCGCTCCAGGAAGTAGAACACTGTGTTTAGTTTCACTAGCATGTCCAACAAGGGAATCAGCACAAATCCAAGAATATTCCCTGATGTAAGCACCATGCCGAATCGTTGCATTTGGCCCAATATACGAAGGCCCGATAATATGAACACAAGCCTCAATGGTTGCTGACGCATCGATGTGAACAGGGCCTTTTGAAGAATCAATACTAACTTCTTCTCTTTCTTTAGAGCCTATATCAGCTAGCATATCAGCCATTTGGCCTTTCAAGGTAGGTAAAATCGACCAAACAGGGCCGGATGGAAAACAAGGTTGGCGCCCAACATTTTCATCCAAAGACGGCCAAAGTTCCTCGGCAACAGGGGCGCTCATCACCACATCCCAATACATGCAGCGATTTGACCTTTTCATGCAACGCTGTAGATTCTCTTACCGGTAGAACGGTCTAAAGTGAACAATACAATGTTCTTTAGATATCTTGGAATAAAGAACCCAACTTTGCGAGAGGTTAGGCCGTGGTTGCGCATTCGCAACGTATTTGAGAGGTGATTAACAATATCAGCAGCAGAGCAACCAGGGTTCCTAGACACATACCCTGTTATCTCCGACTTTAGCCGTTCTAGTCTTGCTGCTTTCTGTGAACCTCTTCCATTCATGTATAGTAATTGGATTCTAGAATATATTGACCTCAGGGGGGATGTCCCCGGGTCCCAAAATTAAGACGAATCTACAAACAATCTAACATATCGGACCATTTGAAAGATGAACCTCTTCGAAACATCTTCTCGTGGAATTCGGTTTGCGGATAATGGAAGCACCGATTCACTCTCCCTCGACTATTGTAACAACCTGAACGAGTGTTGATTGGAACCATTATGGTCGTCAGATCAAGCGCTGGACCATTGGGCTTTGGGATATCAATTTCCACTATTTCTTCAATACCGTCCCACGAGATTTGTTCTAGACTAGGTGGCAAAAGCTCCATGTTATTCTCCAATCGAATAACTCCTTCAGCCAATCTTTTTGGCGCCCATGTATTTGCATTGGGACCGTCTAACCATGAGACCATTTTTTTCATGGCAGGCAATTCGAGTAATGTGATGAATGAGCGCTCCCACCAACCCGGAGATCTAACGATTGTGACATGGTGGATACCGGGTTGAATTTCTCTAGCGTCCAGACTATCAGCCCATGTTCTACAAATTCCTTCTAGCCTTACAGGGATGATTGGCATTTCAGTAGCCATGAGGTCACATAAGCGGTAGGGATTTGCAAGTTCGCCAGCGATTAGTAAGGGTCTGCGATTTTCCAAATTGATAATCTCCTTGACCTTTCTTCCATCCTCCAAAGTAAAATTTCCAATATATTCCTTCAGTCCTGCAAGGTCAAGACTTTCACAATCGGGCATTTTTGGGAACGACATTTCACTTAATTCACTGGATGAGAAAAACACCGGTCCTGCAGGTAATGGTAGCGGCGAATTACCAGGTGGATTTGACCATAATCTTGGAGAACTCGCCATAATCACCCCACTAGGGAGGTGTTGTTCAAACTTGCTCAGAGAATAAATTTCGGGAGGTTTCTTGCAACAACACCGTGCGACACAGTACCTATGATTTGTCCATCGTTATTTGTTACAGCAAGTTGATTCAAATCATGAGTCAACATTAATGCTGCAGCTTTGAGGAGAGGTGTACTTTCTCTCATAACCATATTTTCTTGAGTAACTAATTGCTTTGCAGGGATAGCATGCATCCAAGCAATATCTCTGTTTACAGTTTTTCTTGCAACCAGTTTCAAGATGTCAACTGCATGGATTCTCCCGATTGGAACACGCTCAGAATTTACTATGAACAAGTGGTCCCAGTTACGAGAAGTTATCATTTCCAAAGCATCGGCTACCGATGCATTCTTGCCGATGATGTGCGGGACATCCATCACTTGCCCACAAGTCAATGAACGAGCAGATTTAGACTTACTATTATGTGCAGAATTGCGTTGCTTACTCTTTGACATATACTATCCTCCTGATTGCCGGCCCACCACTCTACCTATATGAACTCATCAATAATCCGATGGCGCTAAATTACTTTATTTCGGAAATACATCCCCGAATAAAGGAAAAAATTTGTACTGGAAACAAAAAAATATTGATTATTTGCCCCGAATTATAGCAAGACTTCCCACATAGATGCATCAAAAACGAACCTTCAATGGGAATGAGGCATCCAGCACAGCCATGGCGCTACCAACGGATGTCCTTGCTCGGCTTGCTAGCCTATCGGGTTACGATCAAATGCTAGAGATGGACGCTGCGAGCAGAACACATGGGATTGGTTTAGCCGAAATTGAATCTCAAATAGCCGCATACAAAGCAGCAGCAACCGCGCCGGTAACAACAACTTCTGAAGCAGAATTCACCCCTGTATCTCACAAAGAAGTGGTGGACATAGGGCCCGCTCAACCGTTGAATACCGCGCCAAATTTTATCGATAAACCAGATCAATATCGAATGAAGTACGATCCTTCAGTTCAAGGCCAATCTAATCAAGCACAAGTGAACCAGGCAATCATTTGTCCAGCATGCTCTGCGCCGCTGGGCATTCCAGATGTTCGCCCAATCAAAGTTACATGCCCACAATGCATGTACGAAGCGGTATTCCAATCGTGATTAGATTCCCCAGTATCTTTCGGACTGAGCCTGTCTTGCTTGTACTGCACGTACAATTGTTGTAGTGACCCATAGGACTGCAATCCACATTAACGGTTCAAGCATAACGTTCCAGATGCCCTGAACTGTGAACTCATAACCGGCTCCAGTCAATACATCCATTGCAATTTGCAAACCTTGGTCAAGGAAGGAATATACTACCATGCCAAAGACTGCCAGAATGATTAATCTTCCAGAGAAAGAACCCTTCTTCAAACGCAATAACATGAATCCAGCAGTAGAAGTCAGGAAAGCGATAACAATCCAAGCCAGGGCCGAATGTACAACGCCTATCCAAATTACAGAAATATTGGCAGTGGCTTCTAATTCGATATATTTGTCATAACCCATTGCCACAGCAAAAATTGCACTGAAAACAGTAGTTGTCCAAAGTAAGGAAGAGAACATTGCAGCATCAGCATTCTCTCGCATCTCTTGTGCGATTCTGCCAACGGTTGCTTCTAATCCAAGTCCCTTTGATAGAATGAATAATCCAAAAACCAGAGGTAGTGAACCTATTACGATACCTCCCAAAGTATCTGGTAGCATTACACCAAGCCCGAAAACTGCCATGATTGCACCAAGAGGAACCAGCATCTTTGCTCGCCACTTAGGATCTTCTAATGCTTTGACAATGTAGTAGTATGTGCCCTCGATACCTTTGGATTGTTTGACAATAATCTTCTGAACATGATCTATTCTGACCTGACTTTGGATAATCGGCAAAACCGACTCATCTTCTGCACCATCTGTGACTAGAATGGCTTGGTCAGGTTGGAATTCTGTAACCACTTCTTCTAATTGGGCGGCAATAGCTCTGTCTGAGCGAACTCCAACCTTTTCATCACCTGTAAGAATAGCAATTTCTACCTCATCGCCTTCATTATTTGTTTCTGCGAGATTATCGTGTTGATGAAGCGCCCCAAGAATTGCATTTGTATCGCTTTCTTCTGGGTCAGCAATACCCAATTTTAAGGCCGCAGTTAGGACTTTTTTTCTACCAACAACCGGTCCACGTATTGCTGTTTTCAGCCCGAGGTCATTGTCTCGGTCTACAGTTAATACGAGAGTTCTTGTCATTGAATTCAACCCCGGCTTCGATAACGCTGACGCGCTTCCAGTTCATCAACCATCGCCCGGTTTGGGCGGCACAACATTTACTTCTAGACTCTCTTGTTGTTTTCGTCGCCTTTGTTTTGCTCTGATGTATTTGAGAGGATGATCCATCCAAGGCTGGTCACATAATTTGTCATCACCGGTTCGGACTGCACAGTTGTGATTGACCTTTAATTTTGAACAACCAGATGGAGTGTACTCTCTTTCGTAAAGATGGTTCACTTGGTATTTTGTAGTTCCTTCATTGAAGTCAGGCGCATTTCTGAAGAAATCAACCGTAGTCTCCTGCGGTAAACCAATGCATCTAGACATTGACCCGAGAAAAACTCTGCCGAAATGATTGACATTCACTCCCTCAGAAAGTTCAGCCACAGCCTTTCTCATACACGGTGGCCAATCTTCTTCTCCAGCACCAATCAATGCTATTGTTTCAGCAGTTTTTGAAGCCACCAATCCGCGAATCATACCTACTGGTTCAGATAATCGAATCAAGAGACTCTCGTCCATTTTTACCATTTTTTCTAGCGCGTCAAGTTTGATGTCTTCTTTCATTCTCTCTCGCAGTAATCTTGCAACTTTACCACGCGAGGAATATCTTTCTCCTTCATCATGTAATGTAACCCAGCCGTCGTTAATTTCACAATTTGGCAGTCTCCATCTTGAACCGGTAATGCCTGTACATAGTTCAATAAAATCAGAAAGACCGATTCGCCAAATTCCTCCTTCATCGCAATTGATTTCGGAAAGATATGTGTTTGCAATAACATCGATTGCCTCATCCTTCTCCAAAATCCGTTGAGCGCGTTCAGCTTCTGCCTGCGCCCATCGAGAAATCAATCTCTCATCTTCACTGGCCCCTACAACCAATCTTGCATAATAGAAAGAAAAGGCTTCTAGTAATCGCCCTTCTTCTGTATGTATATCTCCAATTGATGCAACCTCTACGCCATCTTTACTATCTACAGAATCAACAAGTCTTGAACGGGCTCGAATCCTTGCTCTCTCCATCATAGTTCCATCGAGTAATTCATCGATATCGATGTGATGTTGAGCCGCCATATTTCCAATCCACGATTTCGCTTGCGGCAAAAATGGATATCTTGCAAGTGTGACCTCGTCTGAAAGGTCTGGAATCGTTAATGGCTTGGGCACGATTGTCACCTCTCAAAGGAGGCATTTGAACCCTCTCATTCATGTGGGTCATTGAGGTGGGCGAGGTCGATGAAGCCGGCGAATCACGATTTAGTTCTCATCCAAGATGAGATTCGTGAATCATTTGGTTGGGATGTTGAATCCGATTATGAAAGTGCAAAATCTCTAGTTTCGCAATGCAAAAATCCCACTGTATCAATTCGATTAAATTCTAAGGTGTGCGTAGTGGGTGCCGCAGCATCAGCGGGGTTCGTACCATCTTTCCCTACGATTGTGGCCGATGGTGCAGTAGGCGCAATTGCAGACCTATCCAAGGTAGTCCTAATCGTGACTGATGGTGATGGAACTCCTTATTTGGAGCAGGTATTGAATAAAGGAATTCCGATTTGTTTGCATGCGCATGGAGATAATCGAGATGCGTGGGGGCGTATTTTGTCATTAATTGATGAGGAGCAACAGGTAATTTTGACTCATCAAACACCTGAAGATATCGAAGGCATGCATAATCCTGGAGGATTTACAGATGGTGATCGAGCTGTGTGTATCGCTTTCGCTTTAGGAGCAACAGAAGTTGAATTGGTCGGTTTCTCAATCAATGATGTCGGACAATGGTCTGGAGCAACTGATGAAAAACGAAAACTAATCAAGTTGAATTGGATGAATAAAGTTTTGAAAATACTTTGTTTGGGGGTAGATAGTGATGAATAATCGTTGGTTATGGTTGATTGCCCTAATCGTAGTTAATTCAGGCTGGTATATCGTTAGTCAACAAAGTGCAACCCAAGAAATCAACAGACAGGGTGCTGAATTTTCCGAATTGCGCGAAGCAGAACTATCCAGTCTTCTTGGTGGCGAGGTGGACTATGAAATCGAACATTGTTTTGAATCTATCAATGGGGGAGTATACAATGCCAGTATCAGTGTGCAGCAGGGTTCGAAAACTCTGTATTCATGGTCTGGAACTACCGATGAGGGATGTATCACCTTTTCTTCATCAGCAGAAGAAGGCGAAATTATTGTTGTCACACAGATTGAAGAAGGTACTCAAGCCACCACTTCTGTAACTACATGGCCGATTAGAGATGCATTCGTTATCGGAGTGGTTTTATTTTCCATTGCAACATTTATTGTTGCATTTGGGGAATCTTTTGTGCGCATGTTAATCAAGAAAAAATTGGATGAAGTCTCTCTGGATGCAACCAATCAAGTACAACAAGACCAGCCCGAATCCAATGGCATATGGCAAGAACCATTGAGGCCACAATAATCAAAGGAAGTCCGCGAGACTCATCTGTTTAGCATTGTCATTGTTGAATAAACTCTCAACACTATCGGCCAGCCATTCGACATTTTGTCGAGTGTATTGGTCTACCCCATATGTTTCCATAACGTGTTTTGTAACTTTGATGTATTTTCTAACCGCTCCTTCAGTCACAGTCAATGCAAGGTTGCCATTACACATTTCGCCCTCAGATTTGCGAACTCCAAAGGCGCTCATCCCGCGCCCAGTTTGCTTAGGTGGCTGGATACATTTGGCAGCTAAAGGCATCCTGCGATAGGAATGCCCACATTTCAAACACCGCACCTTTTGCCGTGTGAATGCTACGAGGTTTCCTCGAAGATCTGGTAAGAAGTGCGAACGAACTACACTAGATGCCACTGTTCTAACATCAACTCCCCTCAGCCTGTGCCCTAAGGTCAACTGCCCATTCATTTTGTCAATCATTGTTTCAAGAGTTTTGTATGCAGATAAGGATGGACCTTCAGCCATACTTCTGGTTGAATGGGTGTATCCAAGCCCTCTGACCGCTGCAACAGAACCAAGTCTTCGTTCTACGAAATCCATTCTATCAGCGAGTGTTTTTGGATGTGGTTGGTCAAGAGTGGCTTCGTAAAACCATCTTTCGTAGTGCCAAGCAGAGTCGACATTCAATGCTTCCTTATCCACTTCCGTGGGGTTTAATCTAGTAGTCAAAACAAGAGGGGCATCCATTTTCCCTCCTCTATTTGAAGGAAGAATTTCTCTACTGAAATTGAGCAAGCCATCCATTAACAGCATAATCGCATCTTCATCACCATCGCAATTTCTTCTCTTTGCCGCATGGAATAATGGGTGTGCATATCCTCCCGAACTATTTGAGAATCCAATTAATCTTGACAGTACCCCACCAGATGTGTGAGGCGCTAGAGCGCAAATTAGGTGGCCTACCAAATCTTCTGGTTTGTCAACATGATAGTATGGATCCATACCATAGAATCTGACGAGTAGTTCGTCGATATATTTCGCAGCTCGAACAAAATAATCCGCACCATTTCTTGCTAAAATGAAATCTTGAGGGAACAGTTCCAACATTTGGTCATCACTTTGTAATTCATTTCCAAAACAATCGTGAGTATATCCTAAATGTTTCAATTGAGCCCAACCCACACCAACCTCTTCTGGAGTAAAGTGAGTCACAGGAACATCACTCATATCGAATCTAATCGTTCCATCTCTGAATACTGGCAGTCCATGCTTTGCCCTCAACATCCCCTTTTCCACCGGCTCAGGTGTCTGATTTTTACTCATCAATTTCTTCACGCCTTTCATCCGTTTGGGCACTCTATCTAGGCCAAGAGAAATTCTAGCATCTTCAAGTAAGTTGTCTATCCGAATGGTTTGCAATTCACCCCTACGTCTAGCATTTTGTTTGCCGCTTGAGACACGTAATTCGGTTCTGCCTCCACAGATTTCACCAGGCTTACCTTCACCGAAATCATCCAACTTTCGATGATGACAAGAAATCATTGGTGATTTCTTTTCACATACTGCACAGAATCTAACCCCCATCTCGACACGCAAATCTTGTTGTTCAGCAGAATTGGCAATCAATCTTTGATTTCCTCCTGAAAGGGCGATTGGGAATAAGGAATGCACAGTTGGTTTTTCTCTAGGAGCACTTTTTTCAGGGCGGCCCATTCTACAACCGATTCTTACTGGGGCCGAGTGCTCCCATCGCAACCTAGAAATGAGTCTAATTTGAGTTAGTATTCCATCGACTTGGTGATCATCTTCCAATATCTGTGCGCGCAAATATTCTTCGGGATTTTTCGGGCCAGGGTCTGGTAATTGGTTTGCAGCATCTTTACCGATTTTGTCTGTTTCAGCAATACCCAATCCTCTCTGTCTTGCATCGGTTTCAGCAGCGATTCTTACCGTGGATCGCTCCCTGTTCAACTCATCTTTGCGAATTTTTTCTTCAGAGAGAGTAACAGCAGCAGAACGCAATTCAGTAATTCTTTGCGCAAAGACAGAATCAGCATCTTCAATCTTCATTGGCGCTTTACCTTTGACAGTGAAACCCAAACCATCTAACATGGCTTCCCAGCCTTCACTAATCACCAAGTCATCTCCTTCATGGTGATGAGCAAGCCCTAACATCAAAGCACACCCCTTCACTAAGCCGTGAATTCTCAACACCCAACTATGTGGGACAGAATCGTTGAAGATTCCATTTTCAACTGGAATGTTTGGACCAGGAATAGATGAAAAGTCCAGTTCATCTTCTACTTCTGGGCGTAGCTGGTCCATCTCTTCTGGATTCCATCCCTTTATTCCATTAATCAATATGAGATTTCCCTCTCTGACTGTGGCAGTTTCGATGGCTTGCAATAATGCAGGTACCCATTCAATAGGCAAATCAAGCCACCAGGGATTATGTGAGCCAACCAATGATGTTGAGAATCGAATGGCAATTTCTTTGGCGGATTCCCATGAAGGATTGAGTGAAATTAGGA
>CAZEXE010000020.1:0-19395 GCA_964516645.1 uncultured Candidatus Poseidoniales archaeon | reverse complement strand
AATTCTCCATTATCCCAAATTGAAGAAATCTGAGACTTATCATTGTGGAACGACTCTGAATCATTGTATTGTTTGAATTCTCCATTCCTCAGTATTGCCCACGGCCCTTCGGCAATATCACAAGGAGTGATTGCACATGCTTTTCCTGGCCTCTCAATCTTCATTTGAGTTCCAACTGCGATAAAGTCATCCATCGCTGCCATCGATGCGGCATTACATGCTCCTGCAGCAAGGCCCGAAGGTCTTGCGCGACCATATCTAAGACGAAATCCACCCGGTTCTAAAGGTGCCCCGAAGACAGGTCTCCCTGCAATGATATCCTTCATGAATTTTGAATTGAAAGGAACCTTGCGTGAAGAAAACCCTCCCCCCTCGCCATTTTTTTCTTTATCTTTATTTTTATTTGCGAAGGTGGAAATGAAACCCCACCCAGGAACGTTCAGACGTTCTGTATGCCTCTGAATTTTTGGAGCTTTTAAGCATAAACCTTCACCAATAACCAGCAAAACACCGCCGCGAATTCTAGGCTCGTCGATATTCCGCACACGCCCATAACCTGCACATTCAATGTCCTCAGTAGATTCACCATTTACCATGACTGGACAAGCCCTAACGATTGTATCCACTTCCTCTGGAGGTGGCCGGTACTGCAAATTTCCACGGTACAATCCAAACTCTTCCTTGACTCTCTCAACTTCTTCATCAGTTGGTTTATACGCGTCTACATTCAACTCACGACGAATCATATCCCCAATTAGAACCGCCAAGGCTTGTGCAGTACCACCGGCGGCACGAATTGGTCCTGCGAAATGAATTGACAAAAACTGTGAGCCATCAATGTTGGAAAGAAGTCGAACTTCGCTGATACCTTCTAGTGGAGCAACTAGAACTGCTTCAGTTAGAATGGCTAAGCCTACTCGAAGCCCGACATCAATACTCTTTCGCAAATCGTGTCCATTTTCTCTGAACCTCTTGGCCACCATTGTCGCCATCTTTATCGAAGTTGTTTCACGGTCATTATCTGCCAATAGTTTTCGAATATCTTCAGCAACTTGAGCACCTTCAAGATGTTCGACCAGCAATTTTTCAGTTCGGCTTGCTAAATCAGATGCACGAGGAATCTCAACCTCCAAGGAATGGTCCAAACCTTTGGACCTTGCTTTTTCAGCAATTTTGTATGCTTCTTCGGTTCTTTCCCCAAACCATTCTTCATAGGATTGCATCTCTTTTTCTAGACGCTTGATATCAAGGCCCAACAACGGGTCGTGAACATCTCTTGCGCCCTGTTGAATCATGGCTATCCATTCAGGCTCCTAGACGGTGGCTCATAAGGGCTACCACTCAAACCATTACCGCTTAGGGAAGGTTCATCCGCCTCAAACCGATGGCCTAACACATGTCGGTTCCTCAAGGACTGCGCGAAGACCCTCGTTGGGCCCGCCTTGTTGATTTGGTTCGAGAACTTGCATTTCTCGACGGAGGGAACGATGAAGCATTCACTTTGGCTAGTGGAAGAACTTCGAGATGGTTCTTCGATATGAAGCCTGTAATGATGAATCCTGAAGCCGGCCGCCTTGTTGGGGAATTGATGAATGTACGTTGTGATGAAATTGGTGCTGATTTCATTGGAGGTCTTGAATTGGGAGCAGTACCTTTGGCAGCACTAGTTGTGGCAACCGATTTCACTTCAGATCGCTTAGGTTTCATGGTTAGAAAGCAGTCAAAAGGGCGAGGTGGAAGAAAGACCAACAATCCTCCAGGAATTGAAGGGGCATCGATTGCTAATGGGGGCAAAGTAATCATCCTTGAAGACGTAACTACCACTGGTGGTTCTGCGATTCAAGCGGTGAAGCGTATTGAGGATGAAACTCCTTGTGAAGTGGTTGCAGTAATCAGTATATTGGATAGAGAAGAAGGTGGGAAAGAAGCCTTTGAGAAAGCAGGGATTCCATTCGAAAGCCTACTGGCACGATCTGATATTTCCGGGTGAATAAATTGGATTTAAGCCCCAAAGAAGCGGACCTAAGTGGTCCGACAGCAATCGATTCTACTGCCCCCGAAGGATTGGTATTTCACTATGCAAATGAAGCCAAACCATTGGCTACACCATGGCAAGTTGCGATTGAAAGGGCAAAACTAGTTCGAAAGTGCAAACTTCCGGATGGTATGATTCTTGACCCAGCCTGTGGTAGCGGGATTCAATTGGCGGCATATTGTTCAATGCTAAGCCGAAAGGGCATAGGTATCGAGATGGATGAAGCCACAGCAAAAGCCGCCAATTCAAATTTGAAAAGAGTGTCTGAACATGGCTTTGGTGAATCTTTACTCGAATCAACAATTAGAGTTGGTGATGGAACTAAGGGTGACATAGAACACAAATTTGCAATGCTACATTTAGACCCTGCAAGGCCACGAAATTCACGAACACATGGACTTGAAGAAATGGCGCCCAATTTACCTGTAATTTTTGCAGCGTGGAAGGATAGACTTGCTCACGGAGAGCGAGGTCCAGCCATTCTTCTAGATTTATCACCCCGATTAGATTCTAGTCAACGTTCAGAAGTTGAAGGGATAGTAGAATCATTTTGGCCAAATATAGGTAAGACTTGGGTATGGACAAGTAGGGGAAGAGGAAGGGTTGACCGCCTCTCATTATGGATTGGACAATTGTCAAGTCCGAAAGCCTCCCGTAGATTCGTTCGTATACCTCCAGACATCAAAGAAAAACCATTGATAATCGAAGGAGAATTCAGTGAGGCATCAGAACATAGAAGGCCGCCTAGAAAAGGTGAACATGTAAGCATTTTAGATGCAGCATTGGTCGAATCAGGCTTGGCATCACAATACCTAGATGCCGTTTTACCGAGTCAAGAAATAACATGGAGTATTACGCACGGAAGAAGGCCACAAATTCACCATCCAGATTCAATCGAGTTTGAAAATCAATTACAAACGATGTTGATTCAAGCTTCAGGACGTATAGTCAAACTAGTCCATGCGGACTTGTCAGAAGACACAATTTCTCATCTTGTTGAAGCATCTTCTGAGTATGGATTTGGGAAATTGACCCTACGGGTCTCTTTAGATCCTGACCTCCAACCGCGCCTCCAAGGAAGCCTAGATAGACAACTTTCCACGAAAGGAGGAACCCTTGTCGGATTTGTTGCAAAACAGCCCCACGATTCTATGCTACTTTTGTGCCTTGAAACATAATAGGCTTTGAGCACCACGAACAGCAGGGTGAAGAAACCCGTTTTCGTGGCGCAGTCTCGCGAAAGTCGAATCGCGGTCTTGATATAGGGGTGGTTTGTCGCAAAGCCGCTCGACATCATGTTGTACGCGTTTTACAGGTGACCGTAATGGCAAATGAACAGGATTTGGGAGACGATTTCTCCTACATGCTCCGCATGGCAGATACCGATATTGACGGTCTCAAGCCTCTAAGAACGGCACTTACTGCAGTTCGTGGTGTTGGGGACCGTACTGCTGCAAATATTTGCAGAATCACAAATTTCGATCCTGGCATGAAGGCAGGACACCTTGACTCATCCCAGCAAGACATCTTGCGTGAAGCGATTGAGAGTTATGCTCAAAATGTTCCGCTATGGATGCTAAACCGTCAACGTGACTTAGAATCTGGTGACGAACTTCACCTATCTGGACAAAATCTTAAATTCACCCACGAAGATGATATTTCTCGTCTTCGTTCAATCAAGTGCTACCGTGGAGTCCGTCATGCTGGCGGTCATAAGGTACGTGGACAGCGTGGTCGTTCAAACGGTCGCTTTGGCCTAACTCTTGGAGTACAACGTAAGAAGTGAAGGAGGAATAAAATATGGGACATCCAAAATTCGCTCGACCGAAGTACGACACACCTCCTCATCCATGGAAGGCTGACAGAATCGAAGAAGAACATGCAATCAAAGCTAATCACGGTCTGAAGAACATGACTGAGATTTGGAAAGCCAAATCGGCACTTCGCCGTATCCGTGGACAAGCGATGAAGTTGATTGGTCGTGTAGACACTTCTGAAGGTCACTACTCTCGTGAGAAAGATGCACTTCTAGCATCACTAAACCGCAAAGGATTGATTGCAAGCGATGCTATTCTGGACGACATCTTGTCACTTACTGCAGAAGACATCCTAAACCGACGTCTGCAAGCCCAAGTTTACTACAAAGGACTAGCATGTTCAATGAAGCAAGCAAGGCAATTAGTCACCCACGGGCAAATCTGTATTGGCGATCAAAAAGTTACAATTCCTTCATATCCTGTTACAAGAGATGAAGAGGAATTGATTCGATATCACCCACGTTCAAACCTGAATGATGAAAACCATGTTATTCGTCAAACTATTCTTGGAATTCGTGAATCTGCTGAATACGCAGAAGACGAAGTAGACCCAGAATTCACCCAGTCTGAAGCAACCGATGTTAATGAATCTGCAGAGGATGCACCTAAGGCAGAAGATACAGTTGTTGAGGGAGGTGGCGAGTGATGCGCAAGGCAATCATCAATATTTTCTCTAGTTACAACAATGTGCTGATGACAGCAACAGATCTAACTGGTGCTGAAACGATTGCAACCTGCTCAGGCGGACAAGTCGTGAAATCTTCCAAAGACTCTGGAGGCCAATTCGCTGCAACCCGCGCAGCAGAGAGAATGGCTGACCAACTCAAGGAAAAGGAATTCACTCAAGTTATTGTAAAGTACCGTGCACCTGGTGGAAACAAGTCAAACAATACTGGTCCTGGAGCACAAGCAGCAATTCGTGCTCTAACTCGTGCCGGCGTTACAGTAACTCGCATCGAAGATGTAACTCCTATTGCACACGATGGTACAAAGAAGAAGGGTGGCCGTCGTGGGCGCCGTGTCTGATTATTTGAGGTGTTGAAAATGAAGGCGCAAATTGTAGATGGTTGGCCAAAGGGTAACAAAATACGAGTAATACTGTCCAAAACCAATGCGGCTCAGGTAAACAGCCTTCGCCGTGCAATTATTGCAGATGTTCCAAAGATGGCGATTACCAAAGTTCGATTTGAGCAGGGAGTCACACAAGACAACCAAGGAGAAGTAATCGAGTCAGTGAATGTACTACCTGATGAGATACTAGCTCACCGCCTAGCAATGGTTCCTGTTCCAACCTTCCTTGAGGAATTCGTTTTCCCAGAAGACGACCCGAACAACGAGAATCTTCCAGAAGACCAGTGGGGTTCCCCTCTCTCTCAGATTATCTATCATCTTTCCATCAGAGGTCCAAATTCCGATTCTGATGAGGAATTCAAGACAGTATATGCTGGAGACTTGAATGTACTTGGAGAGACCAAACTACAGATTAAAGATGAGCACAAGCGCATCCCATTGACAATTCTTTCAAGTGGACAATATCTTGAGATGTATGCATACGCAACACTTGGCCGTGGAAGAGACCATGCAAAGTGGAGCCCAGCAGCAGCAGTAACTTTCCAACCAAGACAGAAGGCTGTACTTGCCAAGCCGAAGAAGGCAAAGGCACTATTCGATCTTAACTTGACTTCAAAGTCTGGTCGAGAAATCAATTCCAAGATATTCACTAATAAGGAATGCACTGATGTAGATGCAGTTATTGATTTGGAGAGAGCACTTCACCAAGTAGGATATGGAACAGGACGCGATGAGGCATTCGACAATGCGATTGTTTTGGAAGACATTGATGGCGAATATGTGTTTTCTTTCGAATCCGATGGCTCCTTACCTGCTGAAGAAATCTTCAATCGAGCATGTGCAGAACTTTCTTCTCGTTTCGAGAAGATTTCTGGCGAAATCGACGCAGCTCTTGCGTGAAACAACATCAACCTTCGCTAATCTTGCGAAGCATCATGACCTATGTTGTATAGCGTAAGCCCAATGAGTGAGATTACTGTTCAAGTTGGGGGGCATGTAACTCTCCTCTTTTCAGTTCATTCCAAAGCCCTCCTTGCAAGGAACCAAGGCTCAAAAGGTGCGGGATTTTGCCTTGAAGATGGTGTTGAATCAACAGTCAAAATTTTGTCAAAGGGGCCGGATAAAATTTCAGTCACTGCAATGGATGGCAGCCCATTTGAAGAAGGTAAACAATTGTATCTTGAATTATTAAATTCGTTTCGAGAGGTATTCAATATCGAATCCTCAGTTAGTATAGATGTTCAATTAGAGTTACCCGTTTCACAAGGCTTCGGTATGTCAGCCGCTGGATTACTTGCCACTAGTCTTGCTTTAGGCGAAGTGTTTGATTGTGGAGATGAAGGACAACTTGCAAGGCTGGCACATCGTATTGAAAGAAAAATTTCAGGAGGACTTGGAGACATTTTAGGTCTATGGGCTGGAGGTTGCGAATTGCGAATATCCCCAGGCAGTCCACCATTTCCGGGAAAGGCACTAGGGTTCGATGTAGGTTGTCCAGCGATTTTGATTTGGGACCCAGATGGGAAAACACACACATCGAATTATATCGACGATCCAATTTGGAAATCAAAGATAACCAAAGCGGGCGAATCGTCAGTTGAACGATTGAAGAGATATGAATGGAATCAGAATGTTTGGAAAGTGTTACTTGAAGAAGCAGATAGGTTTGCCTTGGAATCCGGATTATTGGAAGAGACGGCACGTTCTAATTTGCTCAGTATTGCAATTGAAAACTCAGATGAATCAATGAGTTGCCATCTGTGTATGTTGGGGACTTCATTGATAGTGGTACCTAAGAGATTAGGCCAAGAATTTGATTGTAGCGAATTAACTACCCGGCTTCGCTCTTTAGGTTTGGGTGTTAGAGAAACTATCCTTCAGTAGGTTGATTTAGCGGTTCTAAATCAAGAGGGCCACAGTCCAATAGAACGGTTCCAGGAATGTGAACATTCTCGCAGAAACCATGTCTGAAAACTAGAGCACCCTGGCCCCAAGAATCAACATACCGTCCAGATTGTTTGACGATTTTCTTTCTTTGGAAATTGACATCAGCGCCATAGAAATGTTTGGCATCAATCCAAGCGACCGGTTCTCCATTGATTTCTACATGATCTAAGAATAACAAATCTGGAGTATTTACAGGCCTGCCATGTTCTTTCATTTGCTCTTTCACCATCTCACCCTGTCTTCTTACTCTGACACCTTGATTTTCAAACCAATCTGCTAGAATTTCTTCGAAAAGATCTGCACGAACATGGGTCTCAGATTGATCGACATTGCTGACTCTGTCAGCATCTTCTGCTGCTTTGAATTCATTTCTTTCTCTTTCTTTGAATTTTGATGGGGAGCGCAACGTTTCCTTAATTCTTGATTTGGACCAACCCATTTCTTTGAGAACGACTCTGAATACATTCATCGGAGGGAAATCAAACTTTTTTGACAAATCAACAATACTCATTCCTTCCCTATACAATCTAATTATCGCTTTACCCCTTGCCTGTAATTGGCCATGGGAATACACAGTCTTTTGTTGTAGTAATGCACTTCTTAATGACAACGCTTGGTCTAGAGTCATGTCTAAGTCATCAACCATCTTACCAATTTCGTTAACTCTTTCATTTGATAACCAGCCAAATTCGCCGCGCCTTACAACTTTAGTGGCGAGCATCGCTTCGGTTTTCAAAGCAACAGGATTGTTTTCCCATTCAAAAGAAAAGTGCCTCGGTGTCTCCATGTTTTTAGGAATCCCTATGGGCAGTGGCGACTGAGCAAAGCGGTTTTTTGCCGCGATTTTTGCTGCTGAATCAAATTCAGCATGCCTTTCAACCATCAAATTCTTGGCAGAGCCACCATGGCGTTTAGGCTTCTTTGGATTTTTACCCCGCCGGCGTTTTTTCCCACCGCCTCTACCTTCTGCCATATCTCTACCTGTATGTCCCCGTTCCATAGATACACCGGTTATTCAACACTAGATAAATCAGAGATGAATTGTTGAGCCTGCTTCTTCATGAACGCATTGATTTGTTTTGAAAAGATGGCCATTAACGCCGATACTTCACAACTAGTATGCACCTCGACCCCGCCATCTTCTTGATAGAGAAACGTTATTGAAATTTGCAAATTTTTCAAACCCTTTCCTATGGGCCTCTCATTCCTACTTTGGCCTTCGCCTAGCAATTCAATTTCACAAAAGGTATCACCTTCTCGAATTGTATTGACCAACCATTTGGTTTCGATTAAACTACCTTTGATAACTTGAAAAATAGCTAGATGATCACCTTCATCTATCGTTTCAGGCTTCGTAGCAAGCATGCTTTTTGCACTGCTATTCCAGTCAGGCCATTTACTAGGGTTTCTGAAAGCCTCTAGGCCCTTTTTCACCTGATGCGGTGGCATTTGTTCTCTAGTAGTATGAGAAAAAACTCTGCCCATATTCACTCCAAGTGGTAATGCGACATTGATATTGCGGACAATCAAGCCATCAATTCAAGTGAGAGAAGTCGATGGGGCACTATGCGTCGCCCACTAGTATTGGCCATAGTTTTGTTAATGGTACTTCCACTTACATCAGTTGCTGATTCTTCAGAGGGTCCTCTTGGCTGGGCTCAATCTGCTGGTGGTTTAGGAGATGAAATGCTTGCAGGCCATGTGGTGTTAGATGACGAGAGCATTGTGGTTGCAGGGACATTCACTTCAACTGCACTCTTCGGGGAAATGGGCATTGAAGCAGAGGGAATGGTTGGCGATGCAGACATGTTTATCGCGATTCTCAGCCACGAAGGAAATTGGGTTTCAGCGCATGGTTTTGGTAGTGAGGGTGCCGATGGAATTGATGCAATTGCACTACATTCTTCGGGCGACATAATTGTAACCGGTCATTTTTGTCTTGGAACTGCTGGTCAAGCATGCGAGATGAGCATATCATCATTCACTCTAAACAAAAGTCAAGAAGAGGGTGAAGGCGATGCGTTTGTTGGTCGTTTTTCCTTGGCAGCAAACACTATCACTCCGATTTGGATAAGAACTATTTCCAATACAAACGATCTTTCAGGATTTGATGTCGAAGTAAGTCCTACCGGAGGAATCTCGGTTGGAATTTTGCACAAAGGATTTCTAGAAATCGAAGATGAAATTCTTCCAGGAGCAGAAGGAACGAGCATTGCTCTGCTTCATTATGACGAAAACGGAGTACTTCAATGGGCTAATGGAATCTCTAGCCAAGAGGGAATAGAGACCTTTGGTGGAATGTGCTATTCTTCAGATAACTTCCTACATATTGCTGGTACTTTTATTGGATCAATCATGTTCATGGAGCGTGAAGATTCTCAAGGCGAAGCAGATATTTTTGCAGCACAGGTTGACGGGAATGGAAATTTCACTTGGACCGCGTTCGCAGGAGGTACTGGTGAAGAATGGGCTAATGATTGTGCAATTGATAGTAATGGAATGATGCACATTGTTGGCCAATTAGAGGGTACTGCACAATTTGGATTCATTAATGCGACATCCAATGGTTGGAGAGACATGTTCCATGCAACCATTTCATCAAATGGAGTATGGGATAGTGTAATCAATGCTGGTGGTGGCGGTTGGGAGAATATTGAATCATTGATTATTGATTCAAAAGATAATGTAATTGTTACTGGGACATATACTTCAGGATTCACTCTTGGCCTTGACCAATTGGTGGATAGAGATTCGAATGGTGAGAAAAGAGATGTTTTCGTAGCCCAACTCGATAATTCAAATCAATGGGTATGGGCAGTATCTGCAGGGGGCTCTGGAGACGATATCGCTCGCTCGTTGCAATTTGATGCAGGAGAATCTCCAATAATTGGAATGATAATTGAAGATACAGCTGAATTGGGTAATTTTAGTCTTTCATCTGCAGGTTCTTCTGATATTGCATTCTGGAATTATGCTAGAGACCATGATTCAGACGGTCTTATCGATGGTGCAGACAATTGTCCTAGAATCGCCAATCCGGACCAAATAGATACGGATGGCGATTTGTATGGTGATGCTTGTGATGACGATGATGATGGAGATTCAGTCGTAGATGACTGGGACGATTGTACACCAGGGGAGACGGGATGGATTTCTGCACCAAATACCGATCACGACAGTGACGGATGTAGAGATGCTTCAGAAGATTTTGATGATGATGAAGATGGCATTTTAGACCATTATGACGACTGTCCTGAAGGTCCATTAGGCTGGACTTCAACTATTGAAAACGATCAGGATCAAAATGGATGCGAGGATGTCGATAGCGACGGAGACGGATATGTCGATCAATTGGATAAGTGTCCTTCAATCCATGATGACCAAGCGGATTTAGATGAAGATGGAATCGGTGATGCTTGCGAAAGCGATACAGATGGAGATGGAATAAGTGACGAATTCGATAATTGTCCAAGAGACTCCTTTGATTGGATTAGTGAACATAGTATAGACCACGACCAAGATGGTTGTAGAGATGAAGATAGAGACGCAGATGATGATGGAGACAATGTGCTAGATCTATCTGATGATTGCCCTCAAGGTGAGATAAATTGGAACGCCTCATTCGATCATGATAGTGATGGCTGCCATGACGATGAAGAAGACACGGATGATGATTCAGATGGAGTTGAAGATTCAGTTGATTCTTGCCCACGTGGGTATATCGGTCAAGCAGGAGCTAGCATGGATTTGGATCAAGATGGATGTGTTGATTCAGCAGAGGACGATGATGATGATAACGATGGAGTTGAAGATTCGTCAGATCAATGTCGATATACACCGAGTGGCATGGAAGTAGATTCTGATGGCTGCTCGGGTGTTCAATTGGATGATGATGACGATGGCGTTCACAATCTCAACGATTTGTGTCCTGCCACTCCTGCAGGAGAAATGGTGTCATCCACTGGCTGTACAGTAAAAACTCAAGAAGAAGGCAAAGCAGGCGGAGGAGGAGATGAAGAAGAATCATCTTCCTTAATTTGGATTCTATTTGCTATTGCCGGAATACTGGTAGTGATTGCTGCGTATGTTACACTAAAACCTCAACCTCCACTTCCTCCTAAGCCTGTACCCAGGGTAGACAGTGCAACAACATCAACTGTAGACGATGGAGGGAGCCAAGGGGATAGCAGCCCCGCTTCTGCCGACATCAGTGACGCCAGCCTCGACCTCGATGCTGGTGAGCCCGAGATCATTGCAGATGAAAGTGGAAGCAGCAGTGAGGATAGCGCCCTCGTCGAGTGAACTGCAAATCATCATCTTTTCTTCATCGGACCATTTGAAAATTTGAGGAAGCATTCTTTTGCCCCAGAAACCCATCAATTCTCCCCGATTCTCACCTTGAGCAAATGGTAGGCCGGCCAAGACACCAGCGAATGTTTTGATATTCTCACCTGCATTCAAGTGTGCTATTGCGGCTTGAGCAAGTTCTCTTTTCCACGGTCTTGAAATGTGAATTGTAGCGTGCTTTGGTTCTCCACCAATATGTTTAGTTGCAATTTTGGAAACCTTTCTTGCTTGCTCCAAAAACGCTCGTAAGTATGATTCCGCCTCCAAGGCTGCTAATTCATCTTCATTCAATGATTTGGGTACTGAAAATGTCCTGCTTGCGATTAAATCGCTATTGCCTAATATCTTCCACCAATCTTCAGCAATATGAGGGGTTGCGATAGAAATCATGTGAGTCCAAACATCTAGGATTTCCTTTCCAACATCTAGGTTCTCACCACCTCTTCTTCTGTACCAATTGATATCTTTGATTAAATCAAAATGGCTTGCATCTACTGCGCCTCTCAAGTCATAGCAATCCATTGCCTCTTGCCATTGAATACATCTCTGCTTTAGGCGAGCCTTCATCCATAAATCGATGTTGCTAGATTTACCATTCCATGCCAAAATATTGGAAGGCATGTTATACAATTGCACCATTTGTCGGTAATTTGCTTCCAATGCCGCATCTGACCAGTCCATTCCAGCGGTTGGGTTTGCAGCGAACAGAATGAACAGCCTTACAGTATCTGCACCATATTTCTCAATCATTTCTTCAGGAGAAACTGTATTTCCTAAACTCTTACTCATTTTTGCACTTCTTTCACTAAGAGTGGTGTCACAATGAGGGCAATTCTGTCCAGTGTGTTCAACATGCAATGTTACTGCACAGGTATCACACCATGGGGCAGATTTGTTGACCATTCCTTGACACAACAATTCTTCGAACGGCTCATCGATATCGTGTAATCCAATATCACGTAGTGCTTTTGTCCAAAATCTAGCATAAATGAGATGCATTTGAGCATGCTCAATTCCGCCACAATAGAAATCAACATTCATCCAGTGATTTGCAATTTCAGGGTTGAAACATGTATCGTTTTGCATTGAATCGGCATATCTTAAGAAATACCACGATGAGTCTACGAAGGTATCCATTGTGTCGGTTTCACGTTTTGCAGGACTTCCACACTGCGGACAATCTACATTACAGAACGATTGGCTTGTCTCAAGGGGATTTCCTGTGCCATCAAATACAACATCACGTGGTAATTCAACAGGAAGTTGGTCTTCTGGAACAGGCACTACACCACATGAATCACAGTGGACAATCGGAATCGGTGTACCCCAGTATCTCTGTCGGCTGATTAACCATGGTCTAATTTTCCAAGTAATAGTGGCATTGCCAACACCTTTTTTCTCAAGCGCTTGACAGACAGCTGCCTTTGCTTCAGGTCCGAACAATCCATCGAACCCTTCCATACTTGAATTTACCATCCAACCTAAATCACATTCAGCAGAGTGTAATTCATCATCGGCCTTTCCATCTTCAGACATTACCAATACACGTTTGATTGGAATGTCGTACTTATTCGCAAATTCAAAATCTCTTTCATCGTGGCCAGGAACAGCCATTACAGCACCAGTTCCATAAGATGCAATCACGAAATTTCCAACCCAAATTGGAATTCTTTCACCGGTTAGGGGATGAATGGCAAATGCCCCGGTCGGAACCCCCTTCTTCTTACCCACATTCTTGATTCTGTCAAATTCACTCATAGCGGTGATTTCATCGTGAAGCGATTTCCAATCCTCTTCATATTTTGTTCCTTCAACCAACCTTTGCGCAAGTTTATGTTCTGGCGCTAGAGTAACGAATGTTGCACCGAATAGGGTATCAGGTCTTGTTGTGAATACACGGATTGATTCATCCATTCCTTCAACAGCGAATTCGATTTCTGCACCTTCGGATCTACCAATCCAGTCTTGCTGCAATGCTTTCACATTTTCAGGGAAACTAATTGTTTCCAAACCATCAAGTAATTCTTGAGCATACTTGGTTATATCAAGGAACCATTGACTCATTTCTTTTTGGATAACAGAGCCATTACATCTCCAACATCTACCTGCCTTTACCTGTTCATTTGCAAGAACAGTATTACATAATTCACACCAGTTAACAGGGGCGAATTCTTGGTATGCAAGATCATTTTCTAAGAATTTGAGGAAGAACCACTGATTCCATCGGTAGTATTGTGGGTCGTGACTTTTGACCAATCTTCTCCAATCATAAGAGAAGCCCATTCGCTTGATTTGTTCTGTAATTGAAGCCATATTTCTCTCAGTAATTTCGTGAGGGTGACCCCCTTCAGCAATCGCAGCGTTTTCTGCAGGCATTCCAAAGGAATCAAAGCCCATTGGATATAGAACATCAAATCCCATTAGGCGTTTATATCGTGCTACTGTGTCTCCAATCGAATAATTTCTTACATGCCCCATGTGCATTTTTCCCGAAGGATAAGGGTACATTTCAAGACAGTAGAAGACGGGATTTCCTTTGTTATATTCCACATTGAAAATTTCTGAATCGTCCCAAGCCTTTTGCCAGGATTGTTCAGTATTTTGTGGAATATATTCCGGCATCAAAACGCCTCTTCGCCCCTACGGGGCGAGTTGTCGACACATGTAATGGCCTTGAAACCATCTGCTGAATCATAGTTCAGTAGTCTCGAGTAGGAACACTGCTTCTCTAGTCAAGCAGTATCGGTTTCGCACGCCACTCTTCTGTTTTTCAACCAATCCAAACTTCTGGAGAGTTCGTAAATGGTGACTTACCAATTGTTGAGATCTATCTAATCTATGTGCAAGCTCAGCCTGAGTAGGGAATTTTTTCATTTGTCCATCGTCATCCAAAAGGCGTAAAATCTTACCTTGCAAACTGTTAGGGTCTGGAGACAGAGGAGGTAATGGTAAATCCTCATCTAAAATACCGGGGTGTAAATTTGAGGTGAATGGATAGAATCGAACTAGACGACCATCAGGCCTTCTCCAAATTCTATCTTCATCTTCTAGAATCTTTAGATGATGAGTGATTTGCCCATTAGACATTTCAAGTGCAGCCATTAGAGCGCGGAAATGACAACCCGGGTTTGCTGTGAGGTACCCCATTAAACGACCTCTCTGGTATCGACCATCACTAGTTTCACTAGTTCTTCCAATCAAACCAAGAAGCCACAAGCCAGCACTAGTAGTTGGGATTCTCCAAGACTCATTGGTTGCAATCAATGCCACGAGTAGAGATAGAATTCCGCTACTTGCTACAATAACACCGACTGTAACCACAACAGGACTAATTTCTTCGCTTTCACTTTCTACAGGAGTAATTGTAGTAACTTCAGTTTCTTCTTCAGGTTCCTCTACAATTATTTTTTGAGAATATACTTCCTCAACAATGAAGGAAGTAGTGGCGAAATCTGAACATTCTGGTGCAGCCTCAGAATCGTGAACTAGGTATTGGCCAGTGGCTCCAACTTGAGGCAACCAAGATGTCAAACCTTGTGCTCCAGCAAGAGTTACAATTCCTTCATCAGGTGAATTAAGCAACCAACAGGTTCCCAACTCATTACTTATGGAACTCCAAGTCCCAACGATTTCCCTTGAGGCAACTTCAATTTCTTCATCCTCAGTTTCTTCATTCTCTTCAACAACTTCCTCTGATAGAATCGGCCAATCAAAGGTCATCGAAGAGCGGATTTGAGGAGCAGTAAAGGTCTCGAAGAAAAGTGTGTATTGGCCATCTTCCAATTCATTCATATCAAATTCTAAAGACTCCAGAGTCATATGAGAGATTTGCATTGTAATAGGCTCATTGTAACTACATTGAGATAGATATTCATCTATTTCTTCACCAGCGTTGTATAGAGTTGTTTTTAGTCCACAAATAGTGAACCATGTGATTTCTTTATCATCTTCGCTACTAATTTCAGGAGAGACCGTTAGGAGGTCTTCCCCAGAGACTTCAGCACTAATTTCCATTGTAACGTCTTCACAATAGGCATCACGATCTCGAGTTAGCGTAATCATGTCACTTGCGAACAAATCGTGTTCAGGGATTTCCATAATCACCATCAATTCTCCAGGAGCGATATGGCACCCAGCCATGTCGATAAATGTCCACTCTGGTTGAGCATAATTACGTTCACTACCCGGTTCTAACTGATATTCGACCTCGATATCTGAACACTCTTTCAAGGCACGAGAATCCATTGCCACATTTCCTGATGAATCTACAACCCACAATTCACCTCGGCACGAGTTGGTGAATTCTAGGGAAACATCTTCCTGTCCGTTATTGACTACAGAAATATCTGATGAGAATGATTCCATTTCACCGAATTGGGCATCACCGTCTAGGATTAAACCAACTTCTAGGGAAGAAAGGTCACCTTCGCTGAAGCCATTATCACTGTCTGCTATAGCGGTTAGAATAATGTTCTGCGATAACACACCATCTCCAAGAGCAACATCGAATACGTTTGTTCCGCTTTCAAGCATGAATGGAACTTGAGCAATTGTTACGATTTCGTTTGCACTCAGGGTACTTGGGCCACATTCACCAAATAATTCTGAGTTGATTACAAGCCTACATTCTTCAAAATTAAGTTGAATATCTTCAGATGCAGTATTGTGGAGTCTCACCGAGATAACACTTGGAGAGGATTCTGCATGAATACCATCTCTAGCGGTTGCAATCACATTCATTTCCAGCCCTTCAGGTGCATCAAAAGGAGTTTGAACATGGACTGAAACAGTAGATGATAATTCTTCACCAGCCACGAAATATTCGACGACATAGTCGCCAGATGGCACAAATTGGCCATTGGAATCCGTAAGGTCCCAAGTTAGCGAATCCAAATCCATGGTAGAGAATGCATCGATATCCATTCCTCTACTTTGTCCCAGACAAGCATCGCTACCGTCAAGGATTAGCGTGTTATCACTCCAAACTTTGAGAACTTCGTTGCACGAAGGGTCAACAACGATACTGGTGGTCTCGCCATCATTTGTTAAAATCGCTGAAATTTCGACAATATCGCCAGAACCATACCATCCTTTGTCAGGAGCCTCTACGAGGCTCGCATTTAGGGCGACATTTGAATCACTAGCAAAGGCACTGGGCGCCATTGCCACCAGTAGGCCGGCTAGTATCACTGCCAGCATACGCTCTCTGCCCATGTTTTTCCATGGGCGTCATCCCTTAGAAGTAATGCGGTTCGTGCCATTGGTGAGCGAAGATGGCCGAATGTATCCTCGAGACCGAAAAAATGCTTGTTTTTCAAGCACAGCTAGGTGATTGGGATAACCTGAATCATCTGCTTGTTTGCAAGCAAACAAGAAAGGCAGTAATCGTCGACCCGTTTTTTTCAGATTACTGGACAAACATATGTGCACAAAATGATTGGGATTTGGAACAAGTATGGTTGACCCATTCACATTGGGATCATTCCAAAGGCGTGGATGGACTTCAGGACAAGTTAGTTTGGGTTCATAAGAACGAGGCGCAGAGGGGCTGGAAAGGGCCATCTAACCAAGAATGGTCCAACATGCCTAATTCCTTTGTTTACCAACAAATAGGTGCATTGGAAATTGAAGCACATTGTACACCAGGACACACTCCTGGGCACATGACATTCATCGGTGAAGGCGTGGTAATTAGTGGGGATTGTATGTTTTTGGGAAGGTGTGGACGAACCGATTTATTTGGTGGAGACATCTATGCTCAAAGAAGGTCCTTGATACACCTTAGAGAACGCCTAGATACATTGCCCAGCGATTGGCTTGTTTTACCAGGCCATCAGTACCAACTTTCAGATGGTACGAGCCCGACATATATCACAGTCAAAGAATTGCTTTCAGACAATGAAGCATTAGCAGCATTAGATGACGATGAAGCATGGAATAATCTCGATTTTCTTGCATTTGATGACAGTCTTGCAGAGAAAGCGCGCAGAGAACGAGCGCGTACTCAACAGAACTAATCAGACATCATCTAGGCTAAACATTGTAGGCACTGCAGCTTGCTGAGCCTCTTCTTGTTGCATTTGATGTTGCTGCCACTGAGGGACTTCTGCAGGAGGCACCCATCCTAACTCTCTAGCTTTCAGTAAATCTCCTTGGGAAACATAATAGTCAATCCATTCCTGTTTCCTTGCTTCTTCTTCTTGGGACATTGCGGCAACTTTCATTTCTTCTGCACGGCTGTAAGCAGCCTTTCTTCTACCTGCTTGTTTGGCAACCATTGCTACTGAAATTATTGCAAGAAGGAATACAAGAAGGCCAATTAAGATTAGAATTTCTCCATCTAAGGCAAGTCCACCATCTGCTCCTGCAACGAAGTCGGCATCGTATTCATTTGGAATTCCATCATCATCATGGTCATCAAACGATGCACATTGAACCTGACCTCTAAGACCAGCATTAATACTAGCGTCGTATGGACAAGGGTCGCTTTGATCAGAAACACCATCCTTGTCAGTGTCAGGACAACCGAAGTAATCCAAATATGACTCACCATACTTCAATTCACATTCATCAGGTTGGAATGAACCCAATTTTTGATTGTCTCCATATCCGTCTCCGTCTGTATCGGCCCATTGTGATGTTCGAATTGGGAATGCATCTGGAAGTCTTCCTGTATCATTATCTCCCCATCCATCTCCATCGGTATCCGACCATTGGCTTGGCTCCATTGGGAAAGCATCTCCCCATTGTTCTCGAATAATAATCAAATTACCTACATCGGTTTCGTCAGCAATAGTTGTATTTATCCAACCATAATTGTCTCCAAATCCGTCAAGGTCAGTATCTTTCCACTGTAGGGGGTCATCCGGGAATGTGTCATCGACATCTGCCCATGAATCGTTATCAGCATCAGGGCATCCTTGCCGTGAATTGTTTGTGCTCGTTCCATATTCGTCAGGGCATTCATCACCGTTTGGTACGGCTTGGTTGTCTCCCCAGCCATCGCCATCATTGTCAGTCTGCTGATAGAAATCCTCAGGGAATGCATCGAATGGATCTACCACTCCATCATTATCGGAATCTGGACAGCCTCTTGCAGCTGGAATGGTCGACTCTCCATACAATTCAGGACATTGGTCTCCATTGTTACCGTCTGAATTATCCCCATATCCATCGCCATCAAAGTCACTCCATTGTGTAGGGTCGTTAGGAAAGAAATCACCATTAGGGCTAATCGGCTTATCTCCATATCCGTCACCATCAGAATCAGTACATTGGCTAGAGTCATCAGGGAATACATCAGGATTGTTGCCTAGAGGGTTATCGCCGCAATTATCGCCGTCTCTATCCTCCCATTGTGTTCCATCAGTAGGGAATGGGTCTCCAGCATTAGATACCCCATCACCATCGGCATCAGGGCAACCGATTCTATCGATTGAGGAGGTGCCATGTTCGCCAGGGCACTCATCAGGGTTATTTCCTGAAGTATTGTCTCCAAACCCATCACCATCGCTATCACGCCATTGTGTTGGATCATCAGGGAAAGCGTCAGCATCTCCAGTAGGATGCGCAGGCCAATCTGGAGTGGGATTAGACCATCCATCTCCATCCGTATCTTCGCAACCTACGCGGTCTTCAGAAGAATTACCCCATGTATACGGGCATCCATCAGAAAGTGGGGTATTTGGCTCATCGCCAATCCAGTCACCGTCACTGTCTGCCCACTGGTATCTAAACAGAGGGAATTTGTCGACTTGAGTTGCCGCAGAATTGTATTCTCCTGGCCACCCCTCATCATCAGGCGTCGAAGGGTCATCAACAGGGCGAATAGAAGTCCATGATGCGTTATCGTAATTGTCACCCCAACCGTCGCCATCCGTGTCGTTCCATTGGGTTGGGTTCATCGGGAATGCATCGCCACTTTGGTGGATATGTAATTCAGTTAATGGTTGAACCTCGTAGTAGTAATTATCACCGTGCCCGTCAGAGTCAGAATCTGCCCATTGATAGTGATCGTCAGGGAAGACGTCACCATCGTTAGAGTAACCATCTCCATCTCCGTCTGGGCATCCAAAGCGGTCTTGCCAACTGGTACCGTAAGTGTTTGGACATTCATCACCTTGATTTGCGGGCAATGGGTTATCGCCATATCCGTCATTGTCGGTATCGTTCCATTGA
>CAZEXE010000019.1:0-30027 GCA_964516645.1 uncultured Candidatus Poseidoniales archaeon | reverse complement strand
ATTTGTGTTACATTAGGAATAATTGCAATTGTAATGACACTGATTGGTATAAACCAAGAGATTGATGAAAAAGGCGAATATGTTTCAATAAATTACTATCAATACTATCAATGTGCGAATGGAGAACAGCTTTTTGATCCTGATGAAGTACTTGAAAACAATGGTGAGCGGGATTGTTCAGATGGTAGTGATGAACATGATGATAGAAACTCGGGCTTGGATATTTGTGGTGGAGGTTTGTGTTGTTGTTCTATGATTTTTGCCATTAGCGCTCTGAGTACAAAAAACGATGACAGAGTGATAGTCATTCAGCAGCCAGCAAGATATGTACCGGTAGTTCAACAACCAGTAATTCAACAGGATAAGCCACAGCCAGTTGCACCCAAGACGCCCGATATGTTTGCCAAAACAAAAGGCATGTGGGCGGAGAAGGCAAGAAACCTAGAGTTGGCAAGGAATTGGGAAGGAGCCGCTGAAGCATATGAAAAGGCTGGAATGTATACTGAAGCTGGAAAAATTCGCCAAGAATATTTAGAAAATAACCAGCCAATCGTTCAAATTGGACAAGTTGGAGATACTGTCCTAAACGATTCGGTAATGATCTCAGATGGTCCTGGCAAATCCTGCAAAAATTGTGGAAATAATGTCGAAGGTGGATGGAATATCTGCCCCAATTGTTCAAATCCACTATGAGAAAGGTTTGATTCCTTTAACCAACCCCAACGCACTGAGGGAGAATCATGAGTGAAGTCCCAGAAGGCCTGTACTACACCAAAGAACACGAATGGATTAGAGTTGAAGGGGACGAGGTTGTAATTGGAATTACAGATCACGCTCAAGACGCTCTAACAGATATCGTTTACATCGAATTACCAGAGGTTGGCGAGGTATGCGAAGACATGGGCGAGTTTGCAGTAGTAGAATCTGTCAAATCCGCTTCCCCAATTTTTGCCCCTCTGGCTGGAGAGATTACTGCGGTGAATGAAGAATTAGACGAGGCTCCAGAATTAATGAACGAAGAGCCATACGGGGCTGGATGGATTATCAGAATGAAATTAGATGATGCCGCTGCAGTTTCGAGTTTGATGTCGGATGCAGATTACAAAGCAGAAATCGGCGAGTGAAATTTCGATGTTTCATATCTACGTTGATGGTTCTTGTATTGGCAATCAAAATGTGGATAGTGAAACCCCTGCTGGATGGGGTGTAGTCATAATCACAGGCTCTAATGATTTAGGGCGTGGAAACGGAGAAATTTTTCACGAATTCAATGGAAAGGTGATTACCGATTCTAATGATTCAAAATTTATTGGTGCTGAAGTTGGTTCAAACAATACTGCAGAGTTGACTGCTTTTGCTGAAGCTTTACGATGGGCATTAACTGAAGGCGGAGAGTCGAAAATAATAATTAAAACCGATTCAAAATATGCAGGAAACCAAGCGATTGGTGCCTGGAAGGCCAAAGCGAACCGAGAGTTGGTCGCGCATGTTCAATCGTTATGGGAAGAGACATCACAACTCAGAGAATTATCTTGGGAGCATGTCAAAGCCCACAGTGGGCATCGCTGGAATGAGAGAGCAGATCACCTAGCAATTCGTGCAGCAAATGATGAGCCCCCGGTCTCTCTTTCTTTTTGGAAACCAGGTCAGCGCTGAAGTCTTTCTTCTAGCCACTCTCTGATTTCATCACTCATATCTTCACGTCTAAGAGCATAATCAATTTGGCTTTTCAGCCATGGTAATGGTGCACCAGAATCGTACCACTGGAAACCTTTGAGTTCAACCCCTACCAATCCGTCTCTCTTCATCCAGTGTCTTTGTACTTCGATTGATTGCAGTTCTCCGTATTCTTCGAAACTGTATTTTGAAAGCAAATCTGCAGTATCTTCTGTAAACAAATATCGCCCACACAGCACTAGATTAGAAGGTGCGCTTTCCCGAGTTGGTTTCTCGATTATATCCTTAACCAAATCGCCATTCATCGAAACCACTCCGTAATTCTCGGGGTCTTCTACCGCAGATAAACCAACACAGGGCAGCGAGGTTTTCTCATAGGCTTCAACCAAAATCTTCGAAGCATTAGATGGCGTATATTCTGAAGTTCCAGAAAATGAATCAAGAAGGATATTATCGCCCAAAAGCACCATGAATGGTCCATTGATTGAGCCTAATGCACAATTTAGTGCATCTCCAAATCCTCTAGGTATTTCCTGAACATGAACTAATACCTCAACATCACAAAAAGGTGAAAGCAATTCTTTGGCAATGTCAGGTCGCTTTTCTTGCGCCCAGGAATTATCTTTCAAAGCGCTGCTGAAATCTTTGGAGGGTGAAGTGATGATATGCAAGCGCTTTGCACCTGCTTCAACCGCTTCCCTCGCTAAATGTGAAAGCGTAGGAATATCGACCAAAGGCAATACTTCCTTGGCGATTGTAGCACTAGATGGAAGCATCCTAGAGCCGATGCCACCGGCCACTAAAACTGCGTCTTCAACCGCTGCCATGACCCCCCTAACATCCCCATTGCTTTCAAGCGTCGCGGCCCACAGGCCCCAATATGGGCGCAAAGGCTGAGTGGCGAGGCTTTGCAGTACTTGGCGTGATCCTAGTAGGGATTACCTTCACTGATTTTTCTCCCGAAGGCCCGTGGGGTGATTCGACATTCACATCAGGCGCTTTGGGATTAACTGGTATGATACTACTCTACTTTGCATGGTTTAGGCTTACTTTTGAGGCCAAAGGAGTTGTACCAACTCTTGATTTGTGGAAGGACCCTGTGGGCACTTCTCCTCTGGTTATAGGGACTGGTCTTGTAATCCTAGGTATTGCATACGCCATTGGAAGAATTGAGTTCTTTCCTGGTCCTGCGGGGTTAGTAATGTCGCTAGTGGGCCTCTTGGTCACAACAAACGGGGTGTATGTTTGGTTATCGACTGCGGGGCCCCTCTCTAGCGAAGAAGAGTAGTTACTCTTCTTCTTGGGTGTATTCCGGAGTTCGCATCATTACAAGTAGATAAATCAGCAATGCCAGAATAAGTATTGTCAAAATCACTGTGGCAACTGTTTCTTTGTCATCGTGGCTGTCATGGTCATGTCCTTTGTGATCATCGTCGTCATCATCGTCATCGTCATCATCGTCCACCACAACGGTTTCAATGTAATTCCAAGTTAATGTAAACCCGATTTCATCTTCCCCCTCAATGATTGTTCCAAGACATTTCTCGCCAGATTGATTCGCATTGAACGACAGCGACCAATCTAATTGAGAATAAATCGATGTGCCTTGTCCTGCAATATCATGGCAGGATATGTTGGTTACTGTAGAAGATGTAGAAATCACAATCATATCTCCCTCATGCATTGCTCCAAGAGATATCATTGCACCATCGCTAAGATTCGCATTCATACCCGTAGATGTCAATACCTGTGAGCTAAAGTTGACCGTTGCTTCTTCGATTATTTCATCTGTTTCACGAATTGGCGATGACATGGAATTAGTGCCTACAAATAGCCTCTCATCATGCCATGGATTCTGTTCTGAACCCCATGCAGCATCAATTGTAACCGCGTACCATGCTTCGTCTTGAGCATTAATTGGGTTATGTGAAATTTGTTCACCTGAAACATTTGCAGAAGATATCTCTTCGACATCATCAAGTGAGTCTATCGGGCCACTAACTGAACGCCAAACTTTAGCAATTGCATTAGGATTGTTAGTATTATCGTCCCACGAAATTACAACTGTTCCATCGCCATAACGTTCAGCACTAATCCCTGAAACCGTTGTAGTAGAAATAGTGGTTTCAATAATAGGATTTGATACTGGAGAAGATTCAGTTAACTCTAGAATTTCATTGCCTTCTGAATCCTGTAAAGTGATTGCATACCATGATTGACGATGCTCACCGAATGGAATTTGGACATCGTAAGACGATTCGCTTGCATCAACTGTTGCAACCAATGAATTTGGATCAATGTGGTCTAATTCTATTCCGCTGCGATAGATGTTAATCATCAAATCGCCATCTTGAACTCCTTCTCCCCAATCAATTGTCGTAGTTGTCGTATCGGAATCAAAGGTTGCTTCTAATTCACCAATAAATAATGGCGCAGTATTGTCTTCGAATACCGGTTCGGCAAGAGTATTGTTACCAATGAATCTGGTATCTTCTGAAGTCTCAAACAACAATGTCACAGAATAGTAAATCTCTCTTTCAACCGATTGGCCTGTGTAATTTATCTCAAAGGTTGTAGTTCCTGCAGAAATGCTACTGCTAACGATGGTCTTAGTCATAGAATCCCAATTCTCACGTGTTGCTGGTGAATCATGGCTGTAAATCATAACTGAATGGTTCATTGGGAAATCTGGAGCGCTATAATCCCAAGAAAGTGTAGTAACATCATCCGAATATATCGCTGACAAGTTTTCTACGGACATCATATGAGGGACCGTTTCTTCAACTGAATTGCTGATATTGAAGACATTAAAAGTCGTAGTAGATTGAAGAACATATTGAAAATCGTCGGTAATCGGTTGGTCTACAATGGGTTTCGGGAAATGTTCGATTTGGAAATTTGCTCCCGAACATTCGGAATTAGACATGCCTTGAGTGCAGAAATTAATATCCGTTGCAATCGTTTCTACAAGCACTGGCCAATCTCCAGCAAGTACTCTATAAATCGAGAACGTTTCATCCTTTAGTTCATCTAAAAGAGTAGCATTATTGGTTACAGGCATTGTAATATTCAGAGTTGTCATTTCTGTAGAATTATCAAATGATGCAGTAATTGTGATTCCATCAAATCCGTCTGCTGCGGCTGTATTTGAAAAAGGAACAATCGCAAAAAGTAGGATTGTGGCAAACAATAGTGCGCTGCGCATGACTATTGAAAGATGGGGCGCGTTGATGAGTGTTGCGTCAATCTAAGAATCCCATGTCGTCAAGGGTTTCTAGAGCATCATCGAGTTCAGGAAGTTCCCCCTCGGTCATATCTGAGACGTGAATTTCAGGGCGTTCAGGAGTAATGGGTTGTTCGGCTTCACCCACTATCCATTGTTGCCATTGAATGACTCTCTCTTCGTTCTTAATTCGCATTGGACCCCATAATCCTTCAATATCAAGATTCTCAAGAGAGCGTAGGGTTTTTGCAAATCTATCAGCGTCAACCTCATCCATCCGCATCAATAACTCACGCAATCGGGTTAGGATGGTTTCATCACCATCTTCCCAAAGTTTTGGAATAATTCCTCTTGAGTCATCAGAGAATTCTTCTAGGTAGTCGCGAATAGTGTATACTAAGTTGCGACGAACTATCTTCGAAGGATGATTGCATAATTCGTCGATTTTATCTGCCCACATCTCCTTGTCGATGAATCTCAAGTCGCCAACGGTTGCACTTGCGGCCGCAAGTACACTCTCATCTTCATCTTCTAACATACCGTTGAGTAATGGAATTGCATCTGTTGTGATTCTTCTAAACAATCTGGTAAGTACATCAGCCATCGCTCTTCGGGTAAACAAATCTTCACGCCCATGCAGTATTCGAATACATTCTAATGCCGAATCTTTGTCTCCTTCGATTAATTTTGCAAGACATGAAACCACTCTGCTAGATATTTCCTGAGATGGGTCTCCGGCTCTGCGAGTCAATATTTGTGGAATGCCTAATGGGAGAATTAATTCCTTTCTCTCGAGTAATAATCTGCACCATTCTATCAGTAATTTACGACGCTCTTCGCCTCCATTCTCCAATTGTTCCATCAGCCATTTTGCAGCATCTGCACCTGCCTCGTGCGCCACTACAGAAGTAGTGCGAGGAACCATACCATGAGGATTCCAATCCACGTTTGCATTGGAGGCTTCTGGTTGAGTATGCCAAGTTCCAGGTCTTTCAGCAAGTGCAATAGATTCTACCAAATGATATCCTTGGTGTACTGATTGCCCGTGGGATGCTTTGCATAATCCATTGATTAGAGCAACCGATAACCACCATCTATCTACATCTGGACTTGAGTGGTCTAGAGCTTGTGCGAGCCACTCGGTTGCGATTGCAAATTGGAGTCTCTCGGTCAATATATCCAGTCTCTTCATCAACCATTTCTCATGGATCTCAAAAGGATCATCAGAGAGATTCATTCGATGCGGGACTATCAAATCCACAACTATTGCCAAGTGGCGATCAAACATTCCTCTATCTGCTTGTAATAGTCCAACTCCTAATTCCACTATTCCTTCAGGTTCTTTGGGATGAGCGATTGGAAAATCCGGGTCGCTTAAAGGAGGAAATGGCAAAGGCCACGATTTGAGTCCCAACTTGATTGATTCTGCAAGGCGTTCAGACAATGAATCTAGAACACTCTGTGATACTCTGTGTCTACTTTTCATTCAACCCACCTTGTGAGTGCGCGCTTCAATTCCAGTAGGAATCGCCTCAAATATCCAACTCGATATTCAGATTCTGAATGAGTTCCTTGTATCGGTTACGGATTGTAACTTCTGTTACACCAGCAACTTCAGCAACTTCACGCTGCGTTCTGCGCTTACCGCATAATACACTAGCGATGTAAATGATTGATGCTGCGATTCCAGTTGGCCCGCGGCCGCTTGTCAATTCTTTTTCCTGTGCTGCCTTAATCAATTCGTGAGCCTTTGCTTCGACTTCAGCATCCAAGCCCAGACCGGAGCAGAATCTTGAGATGTAATCTTCAGGGCCTGTTGGCATGATTTTCATCTTCAATTCTCTAACCATGAATCTGTATGTTCGGCCAATTTCTTTACGGCCGGTTCTACTAGCTTGTCCGATTTCGTCCAGAGTCCTAGGTACACCACATTGGCGGCATGCGGCATACAGAGATGCTGCTGCAACCCCTTCGATTGAACGGCCACGAATAAGTCTCTTTTCTACCGCTTTCTTGTAGTTCACAGCAGCTGCTTCTCGAACAGACTTTGGAAGTTCAAGACGGCTTGCCATACGATCTAATTCTGCAAGCGCCATTGCTAAGTTTCTCTCGGTTGCATTGGATACACGAGAACGCTTCTGCCACTTTCTCATTCGATAAAATTGTGAACGATATCTGGAATTGATTGTCTTTCCAGAATAATCCTTGTTTTGCCAATCGATGTCTGTTGACAATCCTTTGTCGTGAAGCATAACTGTCATTGGAGCACCTGTACGTGCACGCTGGTCTCCTTGCTCTGGAGAGAATACTCTCCACTCTGCTCCTTGGTCGATTACATTGTCTTCCAATACTAGTCCACAGTCATCACAGACTACTTCTCCGCGAGTCTCGTCTCGGGTTAGTGATCGGCTTCCACAATCGCTGCATTTTACGATATCTTCTACATGTTGGTTATTGTCTGCCATAGTCCCACCTCATCGGCTTAGCACATGCTTACCGAATAAGTATCAAAACCCTCCAATGTGGGTTATTTAAACTATTTGCCGGCATGGTTAATATGGTTTCGATGCCGAAAGTGGCGCAGTACAACGCTTTTGCGATTTTGTCAACATTGTTCAATAATTTCACGGGAAAATTTCAACTAATGCGGCAAGGTTATCACAAAAACCAACAAAATGTGCCCTAAATGTCAGTAAGTCACAAATAGTTAGCATGCAGACGAGGATGTCTGCAATTCCGAACCCGTTATACCACTCCGCCCCTTGAAACGGGTTGGGGGAGAAGGATGATGGGGAATTGGCCGCCTAAGGAAATCTGTCTCTCGCCTGGAAAGCGCGTATTATTTCTTACCAAGGATTTGAATCTGATTAAACGCCAACTCTATGACGGTCTTGAATTGAACATGAGTAATCTTTCTCCTGAAGATTTGCTAGATGATATCAACACTGATGTGATGACTCCTGCTTGGGTGTGTTTTGATCATTTTCCCTCTGAAATTGCAAAGAATGCGTATGCAGGTTTGATGCACGATGGATTGCGTGTGTTTAGTGAAAATGCACTAATCGATGGTAATTTCGAAGTGGTTGTATCTGGGCAACGCAAAGGCACTGGTTCATCTCGAGAAACCGCTGCTCAATGTGAGAGATGGGCGGGAATTAGAATCGTAATCGCTTCCTCGTTTGCACCAATTCACGAACGGAATAACATTAATCTCGGACAATTGATGGGCGATTATGAAATGCTAAATCGTCTACAAAATGGTGAAAGTATTCCTCTTGAAGAGTTTACTTCAAAATATGATCCTGTGACACGATTGATAATTGAAAGTGGTGGGCTTTTCCCATTCGCTGAAAAATTATCAAATAATCAAATCACTCTACCGCCTTTAGGTACTCCGCAAACTCCGATGACAATGGCTGAGAAAATCATCTCAAGAAACTTAGTTGGGCATGCTGAAGGTCAATGCGTTAAGCCTAACGACCCTGTAATTGCTCAAGTTCAAGGAGGCTATAGTCACGAATTTACTACTGCACAGGTTCACACTTTCTTGAGTGAAGAATATGGAGCAGATTACTCGCTACCAAATCCAAGCAAATTTGCTGTGTTTGAAGATCACCTCTTGTATGCAGACCACAATCCGAAATTTGTCCCTCACATGCAAAAGGTGCAAAGGCTAAGGGATTTGCAAGTGGAATTCCAAAAACATACAGGAGTAAGAGATTATTCTGCAATAAACGGTGTTTCTCCGGGTATTTGTCACCAAGTAGCACGTGAAGAATTCATCGAAGTCGGTGATTTCATTCAAGCAACTGATTCTCACACATGTATGGGGGGAGCATCTAATGCCCTAACATACGGAGTGGGGGCAACAGAATATGCCAGTCTTGTATATTCGGGATTCACATTCGTTAAAGTTCCTGAATCGATTCGATTTGAATTGGTAGGAACTCTGAATGAAGGTTGCACAGCAAAGGATGTTATCCTCTACATATTGGCAGATCACGCTCGCAAGGAATTAACATTGAACCGTTCAATGGAATTTGGCGGCTCAGGGCTATCTTCACTATCGATTGATGAGCGAGCAACTCTTTGCAATATGGCAACCGAATGTAGTGGCCGTACTGGAATTTGTGAAGCTGATGATGTCCTATTTGATTGGATGGAGAAGGCACAGGGTATAGATCGAGAAGAAATGAAATCACTTGCAGTAATGCCTGATGAAGGTGCAAAATACGATGGCGGTATTCACACTATTGATATTTCACAAATCGTTCCAATGGTGGCTCACCCAGGTAACCCCGACAAAGGAATTCCTTCTGACCCAACCAATGGCGCACACATATCTGATATCGGTGAAGTTTCAATTGACATCGCCTATGGTGGCTCTTGCACTGCTGGAAAAGAGGATGATGTTGCATATTATGCTCAGGTCTGTCAGGCTGCAGATGCAGCAGGATTACAAGTGAAGGAGGGTGTTGACTTCTACATTCAATATGGTAGCGGACAAGTCAAGGACTTGGCTGTAACTAGGGGTTGGCATGATTTATTCCAAAGAGTTGGGGTGAAATTGATTGACCCGGGTTGTGGCGCATGTATTGGCGCTGGGCCCGGTGTTTCGATTACTCCTGAACAGGTTACTGTGTCTGCAATTAATCGAAATTTCCAAGGCCGTTCTGGCCCGGGGAAACTGTATCTTGCTAGTCCACTTACCGTTGCTACCAGTGCATTCACCGGCCGAATTACTGCTTGGAAAAATGGTTTCTTTGAGTAAAGTGATATCATGTCAAAAAGACTGATGGCTGCTCTTAGCGTGTTTGGAGTAATTGGTGGAATTGCATTTACAATTTACCTTACTCAGACTTTGCTCGCACCGCTTATCGAAAAGGCGACATGGTTTCCTGAAAATGGAATGTTGGGAATTGTTGCATGGCTGCTGCTGTATGTGATCTTAGCGTTGTTTGTAGCCCCAGCAAGTTTGCATAAATTCGTCTCAGGAGTACTGTTTGGATTTTGGGGGGGCTGGATTATTGCATTTGTCGGCGCGTGCCTAGGAGCAATAATGCCATTCTGGTTGACGAAGAAATACATGTACGATTGGGTCGACAAAAAAATGAGTGGTAAAACTACTCTACGCGCGCTGAAAAAGGCAGTTAGTGAAGATGGTTTGAAGTGTGTATTTCTGACAAGAGTGAGTCTAGTGATACCTTATCCTGTTCTAAATTATGGTTATGGTCTAACCGATGTAACTTGGAGAGATTACATGCTTGGAAATACAGGAATGATCGTTCCAGGCGCTCTATACGCATATTGGGGTTCGAAAGCTGCTGATCTCTCAGTCGCAATGAATGAGGGAAGAGACTGGACATATTGGACTGCTTTAGGAGCATCAATTCTCCTTACGATTTGGATTGTAGTATACTTGCGTAGAATTACTCTGGCTCACATTGCGCTTAATGAATCAGAATGAACGACATCATTCAAGAACCTTGGGCGTTGGGCTAAAGTCGCTCGAGGCCCGACGTCATTGGGACGGAGGAGGACCTGTGAGTTGGTGATTCGCGTGGCAGGTATTGCAGACAAGATGGCTAGAAACCAAAAACAAATTGCAATTTCAGAATTTTTTGAGAAGAACAAACACTTCCTTGGATTCGACTCTTTACAGCGCTCCGTGATTACCGCGGTCAAGGAAGCTGTTGATAATTCGCTTGATGCTTGTGAAGAGGCTAGAATTTTGCCAGACATCAAAATTCAAATTTCAAAGATCGATTCCAAAAAGGACATTTTGGAATTGCAGAGCGAAGATAATGGTCCCGGAATTCCGCAAAAGAGTATTGAAAAGGTGTTTGGCCAACTTTTGTTTGGTTCGCGATTCCATGCTATTAGACAAAGTCGTGGGCAACAAGGAATCGGAATCACTGGGGTAGTAATGTATTCCCAATTAACTACTGGGAAGCCAACTCATGTTCTATCAAAAATTGCCGGAGACCCCACTGCAGTGAGTGTAAATATTGGACTTGATACAAGGAAAAACAAAGCGATAAAAAGTGAACAGACTCGAATAATTTGGGAAAATGATGATCTGACACTGAAAGAGCATGGGCTTAGAGTAACAACGCGAATGAAAGCAAAATATCAGAGAGGGCGACAATCTGTATTCCAATATTTGAGGATGACAAGTATCGTCAATCCTCATGCCGAAATTACATTCATAGATCCAGATGGTGAAAAATTTCACTGGCCAAGAGTTACTGAAAGATTACCAGCAAAGGTCGATGCAATCAAACCTCACCCTCATGGTATTGAATTGGGACAATTGCAACGGATGTGCAAGGAATCTTCTGATTCACGGATGACGGTTTTCCTAAGACAAAATTTCTCTGGGGTGTCTATGAGGGCTGCCAAAGAATTGTGTGAGGCTGCGGAATTAGAAATTACATTGAAACCTAAATCATTGAAACCTGACCATATTCGTGCCCTATTGGAAGCGTTTCAAGGAGAACGTGTTGTAAATGGTAAGCCGATTAAATTGTTAAGTCCGCCAACAAATTGTCTATCTCCGATTGAAGAGATGTTAATCAAGAAGGGTTTATCGAAAACTATCGATTCTAAATTTGTCGCCACCATGACTAGGGCTCCCACTGTAAGTCATGGGAATCCGTTTCAAGTTGAAGTCGGCCTTATTTTTGGTGAAGGGATGGTGGCCGACAAGCATGTAGAAGTTTTGAGATTTGCAAACCGTGTTCCTTTGATGTATCAGCAAGGAGGTTGCTTGCTAACTAAAGCGATTGAAAGTGTTGATTGGAGGCAATACGGCCTAGAGCAAGCCGGAGGAAAGGGTGTACCAAAAGGCCCAGCAGCCATATTAGTCCACCTTGCAAGTACCAATGTTCAATTCACTTCCGAAGCAAAAGAAGCTCTATCGGATAATGAGTTTGTTTTCGAAGAGACTCGTAAGGCTATGCTTGAGATGGGGCGTGGCTTGAGAAAGCATCTTGAAAAGAAAAAGAAGATGGCCAAGACTCGGGAGAAGTTCGAACTTATCAACGACATATTGCCGGCTATTGCAATAAAATCTGCATCTATTCTAGAAAGACCTGTTCCGGACCTTGCGGGCTCGATTACTAGAATCATGAGTGCTGTGATTTGTAACGAGACTACTACTTGGAATAAAGAAACTGGACAAGTCGATGTTTCAATTACTCTATTCAATTACACAGCACGTGCTAGAAGTTACTCTATATTGGTGAACTGGCCAGAAAAAGCAGATGGCGAAATGGTTGGAAATGAACGTGGCGGTAGAAAGGAAGCAATGGGAATTTGGGGATGGAAAATAGAAACCCTAGATCCGGGTCAAAAAGCAATTGTCGAATACTCTCTGTCCAACCTTGAAAAAGGCGATTGGACTGAAACTGAAGTGTTTTTCAGAGGCAGCCAAGATGTAATCGGTGCCACAAAATTGGATGAAAAAATGCTTGATGAAATTCGTAAACAGGAAGAAATTCTCAATCAAATGGATAATGTTTCGTCTGAAATTGAATATGAACCAGGAAAGGTGGTTGAAGGCGACTCTGGTCAAACCACATTGTTTGGGGGTGAGAATTGATGGCCCGTGTAAATGATCCTGAATTGACAAAGGCGCGACTACACTTGGTTGTAGAAGAGATGTATGACAAAATTGTGAAAGGTGAGCCGCCAACTATGACTTTGCCTGTTCGGACAAAGAACAACATCGGATTCGACAAAAAATTGGGTGTTTACAAATACGGAAAAAAGCGTTCAACTCGTGATGCTACAAGCCTGGGTTCTGCTAAAAATTTGCTAAGGGCACTACATGTTGTAGAATTTATTGAAGAAATGATCGAGGCTGGAAAATCTTCTACACTCAGAGAAATGTACTACATTTCAGAAGGTTGGGGATTGGGTAAATTCGGAAATCAAAATGAGTCGAACAATCTGGCTGAAGATCTCGAAGTTGTTACTACTTGCTTGCGAGAAGATTTCAAACTAAGACCGGAAGAAGATGGGGCTCGAATGATTGGTGACATCACCATCCAAGAGTTAAATCGCCGCGGACAATGGATGACGATCAATGCCCGGGACGATGTTGGAGATTCGGGGTATGGTGTACCATATAATGTGGAAATAGAGAAGATACAACTGCAAAAACACGATGTTAATTTCCTAATGGCAATTGAAACCGGTGGTATGTTTGATCGATTGGTTGAGAATGGTTTTGATGAAGACTACAAATGTGGGCTAATTCATCTCAAAGGACAACCTGCTCGGTCAACTCGAAGGATAATGAAACGCATGAATGAAGAATGGAATTTGCCGATTATTGTATTCCTTGACGGTGACCCGTGGTCGTTCAGAATCTTTGCATCTATTGCATATGGTGCGATTAAAACCGCTCATATCTCCGAGTATCTTGCAACACCTTCAGCATCTTATCTCGGAATTACTGCTGATGACATATTGGCTTACGACTTGCCGTCAGATGATTTGTCAAAGAAAGACATTGAGGCGCTAAATGCAGAATTGTCGGACCCAAGATTTGCCGATGGATGGTGGCAAAATCAGATTAACATGATGCTTGAAATTGGGAAAAAGGCTGAACAGCAGTCTTTAGCAAAATATGGTTTAGATTTCGTAACAGATACCTACTTGCCTGAAAAATTAGGCGAGATGGGGTTAGCCTGAGCGTTTGGTTGAAGGCCCCTAGCCTCTTAGAGTGAAATATGCAACCAGCCGAAGAGCATTCTCCGTGGCCAAAGCGGATAATGATTGCAGGATTGATTTTAGGGTTCTTAGGCGTGATTGCATTCTCATTTTTTGCTGGAGATATGATGGATTATTATGATCCTAGAGAGGTTTCCGAGCACTCTGCAGAATATGGCCAAGTAAACCAAATGAATCTTACATCTGGGTGTTGGGTCGTTAATGTGGAAGGGGATGACAGTGAGTATGAAGTTACCTTTCAATATGTAGATTGGGAAAAAGGTAGCATTAGTGGAGATGTTGATGATGATTGCAGAACCGATTGGCAAACGATGAGTTCTGATGCTGAGTTCTCAACTATTACAAAGCTACACATCGAAGAAGATTCGGTAGTTTTGGTAACAATCGAATGTAAACCTGGTGATGACAATGAATACGATGGATGTGATAATCCTTTATTATTCACAAATTCAAATGATGTACTCTTCGACATGTTTGGTGACGTAGGGCTCTGGATTGTCGCCACTACTTGTTGTACAGGAGCAATCCTTCTTCCATTAGGTTGGCTCTTGGTTACAATCAACAAAAGCAAAGAAAACAAAGTGCATATTACTCAACAGCAAATGGTTGGGGCTATGACTCCATATGAACAAGACCTAAATTCTAAACAGGAGATTCTAACTACAGATCAATTATACAAATTGGTTCGTGGCGAAGTCCCAGAAACGGGACAAGAACAAACCAATGTCCCTAGTCCATTTAGTGATGCTGATACTCGAATCAATAAACCAACGAAAGCAAAGATCGGGGGTTCAATCAACAAGCCAAGTACCTACACCCATGAAAACCCCCCAAGTGATGAATCGTGGAAGAATTGGGACGAATCATAACACAAATGCGACGGGTTCTTAGGCAAGCGTTGCTAGGTAACCATTGGTTGTGAAGTCATGGCAGACCTCGATGAGGCCCTAGGAATTCTGCAAAACAAGGCACGTAGAGCCATTCTTGAGCGGTTAGTACGCGAGCCACATTACCCTCTGCAACTTGCGAAACAGATCGGTATCTCACAACAAGCTGTAATGAAACACCTAAAATTGCTAGAAGATATCGGTTTTGTTGTAAAAATAAAAGTTGCCAGCAACAAAGGTGGACCTCCAAAAAACATCTATTCTGTCCAACAAGCGATTTCAATTCGGATTGATTTGGGCCCTGATTTATTCCAATGTAACCAACGAATCCTTCCAGCAGGAGGCCCCCTAAAACTGTCAAACAAACTGAATGGCGAGATGGTAAAAGTTGCCGAAATTGTAAGTGGCAGGAAGATGATTGGCGTTGGTGAGGGGGCTCATCACCTGTCTGCAATTTCAGAAGCCATAGAACGACTTGACAAAGAGAGGGATGCGTTAATCGCTTTACACCAGCAAATCAAGCAGCGTGTGTCTTCAACAGTCGACACCGATTTCGATTCCTATGAACAGCGGTTAATGGTTCACAACATTCTGGAATCTCCGAGCTCGAAATTTAATTTCAAAGAATTTACTCGAGAACTAAAACTCGGTGCTGAAGCAAGCGAACGACTGATGGATGAAGTGCGAGATAGAATGATTAGACAATTAGCCGAAAGGGGCGGACAATTCATCGCTGGGCCACAAAATATCGAGTTGCCTTGGTGGGCAGCACTAGGCATTGACCCCACTGAAAATCAATGAGGCCAATGCCATTAGTGGCTTTAGTTCTCGTCTTCCTGTAGAACTGAAATCAGACTGCTCTGCTCTGCTAGACGGTTCTTGACATCGGCACGACGGCCCTTTCCTACAAGGTATAGTACTCCGAATAAGGAGAAGGTCAACAGTAGGACGCCAAACGGTAGTGCCCAATCGCTGATGATTTCACCAGCAACATCTAGGAATGGTGATTCGCTAGACAATTCTTCACTAACAACTCTGATGTTATCAGATTCGCTTACTTCAACGATTGAATTGGAAGGATCTACTACTACAACGACGTCATGCGAACCTGCTGAAACTGGGTACAGTAAGTACAACTCAATTTCTTGCGCATCTTCACTTGCATCAGGTGCAAGTAACGCTCCAACGGTTTGACGCATTACAACAGAATCCTCCGGACATCCGTTCTTGCGGATGTCGTTTAGTACCTCGTCATCTGCATCACTAAATTCACAAAGAACTACTTCGATATTTGTCGCATGAACGTTTCCTGTATTCTGAAGTACGACACGAACTGGGATTGTCTTGTCAACATCGTTGCTCGTCGTTTCAACCGATACTTCTGCAATTACCAAGTTAGGTGCTCGTAGACGCAGGGTCACGATTAGTTCGTTGGTATCTAACAACTCTCCTGACCATTCAGGGCTGTCATCGTGGTCTCCATCCATTTCCATGTTTCCTGCAACGCTAGTGACCTTCAATCCGATATAACGGGTGTCGAGTTTAGCACCGGTTGCAATGTGCACTGTTGCAATCATTGTGTGGGTTGTGTATGGATCCATTTCAGGAAGTCTCCACTCGTCAATATCTGTCATGTAAACACATACATCGTCTGGGAATTCTTCCGCGGTTGAAGTGGTTTCAATACACTCTGTCTCAACAATCAAATCGCTTCCAACATAGTTGACCATTTTCCAATTAACTCTCCAATCTGATAAAGCGCCCATTCCCGGCATTGTATTCCAAATTACATTACCGGTTGAGCCATCTTTAGATGAGGTGTGGTTGTGCAAGGAAGGTGTGTCTGGCACGTTTCCAGCATTGGTGATGTTCACTACGAATTCAACGATTCTACCTGGGGCGCTTGTCTTGATTGCATTATCAACACTAGAGTCCATGCTAATTTGCATGTCATAGAACTCGTTGACGGTTATGTGGAACATAATTTCATCACGTAGTCTTGTCCTATGTCCTGAGTCATCAGGATAGTCTTCCTCGCTGAATGCTTGAATAACTACGGTATAATCACCAGCTGGAACTTGCGTTGGCACATTAATTGTAATATCAACGGTCTGTGAAGTGTCGCGAGTTAATTCTGTTAGCAGTGAGCGAGGAATATCGATGTCCCAAAGAACATCGATTTGGCTATCGGTCTCAAAGACTCGGCCTAGTCTCAAATCGTATCGATCTGGGCCGTTTCCAGCATTGGTTACAGTTGTTGGAATAATCCAAGTATCACCAGGATTTGCAGAGAAATCTGTAGTTTCTGCATCCGCTACCAAGTCGAATACATGGATTACGTTTGTCGATAAGATGACTGAATCTGCCACGCGTGGGTATCCTTCTAAGTGGGCTTTGATGGTTACCGCAGGACCAAGTCCTGCATTCGCGTTATACGGTGCACATACAGAAACTCCGACGGTATACGTCGTTTCAATCGGCCATAATCTCGGACTATACGGGTCCGAAGGTTCTCTTGGTCCCGGGGCGTTGGAGAAGTCTAGAGTGACGGTCCAATGGTCTTGTCTCCAAGTATTCAGGTCAACCTCGTCGGGTTTAGCTTCTGGCGCACCTGGCGTAGTGAATACTAGATATCCCGCTTCATAATTCTTGATGATATTCAAATCATACTCTGCGCATGTACCTGGTAGGATTATCTCACTTGTATCATAAATTTCGAATACGATATTCCCTATCGATCTAATCGAAACGTTGATCCATAATTCAAGTACATCGAATGTTCCTTTTTCTAAGGACTTAATCGGTTCGCCTTCTGACCACCCTTTGACATAAACAACGAATGTTCCTGGGTCTTGGCTAGTTGGAACTGAAATTTCCAAATTCTTGGTTACCGATTGTCCTGGATCAAGTGCTACTTGCATTGGGAAGACTACCTGCCAACCAAACGGTAAGAGCCATTCCTGTTGTCCTTCTAAGCTATTGGGGTCATAAAATGCGAATGTATCGTGTACATTTCCAGTATTAGTTATCGTAATAGAGAATATTGCTGTCTGTCCTTGTTCTACATCTGCCATACGGTGGCTAGTATCCAAATCAATTCCGTGTACCACGTCCATCAGAGTTAGTGTTAGACGCTCTGAACGAATTGCAGGATCTTTCATCGAAATCGCTGTTACAACAATTTCTGCCAACTGGTCTTCAGCCGCTTGATAAATCGACGGTGCTCTCACGCGCAAGTACATGCGCGCCATCTCTCCACCTTCTAGGAAGATTGGTGTGTCGGTGAAAATTGCAGTGTGGTTGTTGGAGAAGTACAAATTCGCCGTCCAATTCTCAGGCATACCTGTTAGATTCAGGTTGTAAGTATCTGCAACCAAATCCTTCGGTCCAGGTGTTGTATTGTTAATTGTCAGATTGTAAATCGTCTGCTCTCCAGGCTCAATTACATGGTAATACGTCTCGCCTTCATCAAATTCAATATCAACTTGGCCAGTCAATACATGTGAATAGCATATTGTCCAAGGCCCACCATTGCTCTCACTGGAACACTTGTTGGTATCTGACCAAGCAATATGCGCTCCGCTTCCCAAGTCATTAGCGAATGCCGGGGGTTGACCCAAAGAGGGTTTAGACAACTGATTCGGACCAAGTTTGAATGATGACCACGAAGTTACTGCAGTTGAATTCCATGGATCAAGTGCTGTCTCTCCGGGTCCCGTGTTCTCGGTAGAGTTCAATCTAGTGTAGAGAATCTCTTCACCTGCACTAGCATTACCAAAGTCAAGCCAAGCAATGTGGATGTTGTTTTGTGGATCTGTTAACAATGCAGGGTATGCTGAATTCTGGCTGCTTCCTTGAGGCATTTGCTGCCATCCTTCAACTTCAGAGATTGGGGTATCCTCAATTCTCTTAATTGCATAAGTGGATAATCCATTAGGAACTCCGTCCCATTCTCCTGCACCTTGTAGACGTAGTTTGGTGTAGTATATCTCGTATGGTACGTTCTTCTCGAATCCATAATCGCGTCCGTCCATCCATACGATGTGGGTGTTACCTTGCATATCAACTCCAATTGATGGGTGGAACGAGAATGCGTCATCAATAGTGACACGGGTGTCGTTTACAACAACTAGGTGTCCTTCGCTTCCACGTCCTACATCCTCTGCATATCCGTTAGCAAGTGTGGTGTGTCCAGAATTTCCTGGCACCCACTGTTGGTCGTTGTTCATCTTGCCGTATGGGTCCAATACTGTCATGAAAATTTCACGAGAATTGTTAGTTGAGATGTAAACCATTGCTTCTACAAGAAGTTGCATCTGGCTTGCTCCACCGGTTCCTGAAGGGAACTCGTATGTTTGGCCACCAGCATCGGTAGAACGTACGGAGTTTCCTGGGCAGTTTCGAGTTGCTGTTGAAACAACTCCGTTAGGACACTGAACCAAGTCGCGCATATGAGACTCAATGTTTCCTGCTCCACCATAGGACTGTCCATACAATCCTACTGGAACAACTCCTGCATTTACGCAGTTATCGTGTGCTTCGTTAATCGAAGCAGTATCGTCAGCCTGTTGAGAAGGGTCTCCATCCTTTGGTCCTTCATCGGAAACTGGAATTACAATCTTTGTAGCATTCGGGTTCCAGCGGTGATCGGATGATGTTGGAGGGTTACCAGGAACATTTCCGATGGTATCTTTCCATGACAAGCAAGCCCAATTAGATCCTGGGCCCCAATCTTCACCAGAGTATCCTGAATAAGTTGCACCATTGTAAACAGTACCTGGGAGAGTTCTCAATCCGCCAGAGTCATCGAAAGGAATTAGTCCCAGTGGGGTACTTCTTGGGCCCGAGTTCTTGTTGTGCTGCGCACAGTTGCCTGAACTCGCAGCACCTGGTAAGGTGTTACCTAGACCGTAAATTGTCTCGTATACAGTCATGTTTCCTTCTTCAAGCATTGGTTTAATTCCCTTGAAGAAACCACCAGATGCGAAGTTACCACCATAAATTACAGTACAAACATCCGCCCACTCAGAGTACATCGAACCAGAGGTGTCGACTACGAATACTAGCTCGACCTTTCCTCCACGGGTGTCGTCCCAAGCGATTTGGACGAAGTCGTTTGCATCGACTACAATGTCTGGGTGTCCCTTGTGTCCAATGATTGGTGTAAGTAGGGTGTCATCGAAAAGTACGATGACATTCTGAACACTGTAATCAGGCTGTAGCATCTTGTAGTAAATCTGCGGTTGCTGGAAAAACATGTCCAGAGAATCGTAATTGTCTTGCCATACAATGTGGATGTTTCCTTGGGAATCAACATCAATTGCTGGCCAATCTCGATTGTTAATGTGTTGTGCAACGATGTAATCATCGATTGCAGTTAGGGTTCCGTCGTCAGAAACCGAACCATCCATTGCCGTATTGAAAGGATGTAAGGCAGTATACATGATTTTGTGTTGTCCAGAATGGTCTGCCCAAACAATGTGAACTTTATCGTTTTCATCGATTACCATGTCTGGGTGGTAAATCTTGTGAAGGCCAGCCCCGGTGACTTGTGTAGCATCGATTAATGTGTCACCACGCGGTGAAATCATTGAATAATACAAGTGTTGATTAGAGCGACTCCAGACAATGTGAACATTGCCTTCAGAGTCTGAGGCGACTGCTGACATGCGGTCTGATGACCCCCCGCCATCCACGACTTGAATCGCTTCTGTAATCACAACTTGCGTTGCTGCAGCAGGAGCTGCCATCATAATTCCTGATAATACTGAAAGCAGCATAATTGCTGCAAGGCTTACTGACTTCATTTTTTGTCCCATACGGATTCCTTCCTAACGACAGATTGAACGCTACATTACTCATACTTAACCGCGCCCCTCTCAGGTCATAGAGGAGGGTGTGCAAAATAGCGTTATTCAAAGCCAATCTGTAGGATCGAATTCTTCACCAAATGACATCGATTCATCAGCCTGGATTTCTGTAGGTTGAGGAGAGGAAGGTCTGCCAACTCTTTGCTTTGCGTCTTTCTTATTTTTCCAGTCATCGACTGGGCCAGGCTTTCCTGAGCCGGAGCCAAATGTGAATTTTATTTCGTGAATAACTCCTAATTTAGCCAACCAAAGACGTCGTAAATTTTGCATCATCTCATTCTTTGTTAATCCATCAAACCATAATGGCTCGCTTACATTGAATGCCTGTAAGGGACCAGGTCTTTCCTTTCCATCGTGTCCAAGATGGATTCCCCAATCTACTCCAGAGGCGATTAATTGCATTCTGCACTCATGCATCCAATTCTTCCATTCCTCTTCATCGGTTTTCATCAAACCCTTCATTGATTCTTGTTGGCCTTCATCCACTCTTGTCATCGACGAAATCGCGAGAAGATCTCTACCTTTCGGAATAACCACTGCGAACATATGCCCGTTCTTACCTTGAGGGTATTTCACGAGTAAGTGCATATGTGTCCGAGGGTCTTCTTGCTCCCGAATTTCTATTCTCTCACTAGCTAGCCAAGAACGGACTAACCCCTCTGCTTCTTCGGGCGACATAACTACTCCGAAACAGTCCACTAACTTGAACCGTTCAGTTTAGTAAATCCCGCAATTTTGCTAAGTTTTCACTTACTGAAGAGTTGTTTTTCATGCGGCGCGTCCACTTTGCAAAGTCGGAGACTGCGTCCCAGCCATTAGCAAATGAAATGGCTGAAATCCAGAATAAGAAAATCATAGAAATCCATAGGGAACTTAGTGCAAGTACTTCTTGCCAAACCTCACTGCCGAAAATTCCCAATAAATCATAACCTAATTCAGAATTTATTTCAGAATTAAACGCTACTGAAAATGCTACCAATACTGTTGCTAGAATTGGCCACCACATCATTGAGCCAAACATACCGAATAGCAAGTGATAGGAGGTTCGGGCATCAAGGCCTTCATCGGTTCTATCGCCAAGAATCCTGCCTAATGCAATTTGCCAACCCATTGCCAATATCAAAATTGGTAAGAAGAAAATGAATGGAATCAATTTGAATAAATTCGTAATTGCACCCAGTGGTGAAAATCCTCTAAGTCCATCACAAGTTGAATTGATGTCCCTGCCATCTAAATTCGCTTCGTGGAGTGTGTCGCCAATTTTTGTCGCTATCTCTTGGACTTCGGGCGACGCTGGTTCGCTCTTCAATCGACGAACTTCAAGCACTTCTTCTCTCCATGTTAGTTCTGGCTTTTTCTGAATACGTCTTTGGACATGGGCGATTACTGAATCACGATGCAGTTCACTGAAAGTATCTCTATTGGGTGTTAATGGCTCCAATTTTTCTTTCAATTCATCCCTAAGCCCAGTCACTAGTTCTGCAGGAGGTTCCATCCAATCTCCTGCCTTTACTGCTTCCAGTAATTCTTCTGGTAATTTCTCGTGTGGCAATTCAATTGGGTCACCATATTCAATCCAACAATCTGTTCTGAAAAAATGCCTAGTTCGGAAATGTAGGCCTATCGGAATTAGTGTGGGTATTTTTGCGCCAGTGGCTTTTGCGTGAGCAGCAGCGGCTAGTACCGTTCTAAAAGGGCCTGTTTTCAAACGAATAAGATGGCTTTCTGAATGACTTGTTCCTTCGGGAAATAAAGCACACCCAAAGCCGTGTGAGATTCCAATTGCTAGGTTAAGTAATGAACGCCCGTTGAGGGTGTTTGCTTCTTCTTCAGAACATCCCCCGCGCAATAATTCAGCCTTTCGCACCACCGGTTGTACTGCAAATTTACGCGCCCAAAATCCCAGGATTGGTCGTGTTACCAAATCATGCCGCCCCCCAACTACGAATTTCTTCGGGTGGGTAAGGAAAATTGAGACTGGATCGAGTAATCCATTTGTGTGCCAAGCCGAGCACATGCTTCCTCTATCGGTTGGTATTTTCTCTTCACCTGTTGATTCAAATGTTCTAAATTGAGAATAAATTGTACGCCTAAGTAGGAAATATCCTAATTCGGTGAAAAGGGGTGAGCCGGGGTAGTTTTTGTCAAATGTTGGAAGAGGGGTATTCATCAATTTGTCATACTTCATCCGTGTAGCTGATGCTGAAAGAGTTGGTAGCAACTCACCATGATGGTCTCTTGCACCATCGTGACCTTTCTTCATTTAGAAGCCTCCTTTATTCGGTTGCACAAATCTGCCAAGGCTGCAAAGTCGGGAGGGTTTGGAGGATTTGCGTTTGGGAACATTGCAGGAAGCGCCTTGCCTCCGTCTCCTTCTATTCTTGGAATCACATGTACGTGCACATGGGGAATTTCTTGGCCCGCCAATGGGCCGTCATGGATAGTAATCGTGAAATCTGTAGTTTTGAAATAAGAAGATAGTTTAGCCTGAGTTTGTTTTACTCCTGCGAACAATTTCATCATTTCTGAGTCAGATAAATTTGCTAATCGCTGGGCTGGGTTTTCTAAGACTATCAGTGTGTGTCCTTCTGCTCGAGGGAATACATCGAGAAAGGCACCCCAGCCATCTCCTCGACAAATGAAGTTACCAGGAATCTCTCCCGAGAGGATTTTCTCAAAGAGAGTTGGCTCTGCCATGAGCATTCGAGGAAGATTCCCCTCAAAGTTTTGAGGGTGGTTTTCTCAAGCATCCGGAGAAAGAACCCAAGTGCCTGAAGTTCCTTTGCGGATTGCAAGTGTAGACAAGTTTCCTTCAAGGTCCACCAATGTGTGATGTAGTTGATCACTGTCTTCTTCAGTGAAATCGGTTCTATTGTGTGTACCGCGACTTTCTGTTCTGGATAGTGCGCTTCTTGCTGTTGCTGTTGCAAGCCTAATTCCGGCCTTCAATCTTAGAGCTTCTAACAAATTGGTATTGTACAGTCTACTAGCATCGTCAAGATGTAGTCTTCCTGCAGATTCGGCCAAGGATTCTAGAGATTCCAATGCGGATTCCAGTCCAGCAGCATCTCGGACGTATCCAATGTTTGATTGCATAATTTCGCTGAGTTTTATGAACAAAGGACCTGTTCTTTGAACTGGTCCCTCTTCTGCTGCAGCCATGTCAAAATCAAGATCTGCTTCTGCTGCACCTAATGCGGTCTCTAATGCCGCTCTTCCTGTGTGAGAAGATTTCGCTGCGTAGGCGGCTGCGTGTTCGCCGGCTGCGGCACCTCCAGCCATAGCATCCAATAATCGGTTGCCAGCAATTAATCCTGCACCGTGGAGTCCTGAGCATGCCGAGTCTCCTGCAGCATACAAACCGGTGAACCAACGCGACCAACGGCCTGTTATTGCCCTACCAAATTCATCGGTTGCAACTCCACCAATAGTGGTAGCAACTCGAGGATGAATTGGAACCGTTTGCTTGTTCATATTGATGCCTAGTCTCTGACTAACCATCTCAAAGGTCTGCGCCCACCACGCTGACGCCTCTCCCATGTTTCGAGCATCTAGAACTGCATCAGGATTAGCTCCAATTGCGTTTGCTAACGCAGTAGAATCTGCTGTCAAATCAACTTCGATTGGCGTTCCGTTGGATAGATGTAAAGTTGCTCCATCAGCAAGAAGGCCGATTGGTAAAACAACGTTTGTTCCACTAACTGCTAGTGGGGCCCATGCTACGAATTCAAGATCTCTTGCAGCCAAACCTGCTTGCATTGCTAGGTCAAGGCCTAGGCTAACTTTGCTACCCGTCCATATCCCCTCATATCCGCCATCAGCAATTATGACTGCTTTTGCTTGGAGTGAATTTAGTGAACCAGTGGTCATGTCCAAAGCAACCACTCCATGTACTTGCTCACCAGTGTGCACTAATTGAAGTGGGGCTTGGTCGCCTCTACGAACTACTCCGTACTTCATACACTGTTCCTCAAGCACTTGCTGAGTTTCGCGTACCATCGCATCACCAGCGCCTGCTAAGCGAGGCAATGTATGTCCTGCCGCTTTTCGAACTAATGGGATGCCATCAGCGTCTCTGCGGAAAATTACTCCCCATCGCTCTAAAAGATCGATTTGGCGTGATGCTTGCGATACTCTCTGTGAAACTATATCTTGGTCGCAAAGGAAGCCGCCTGCGCGAATTGTGTCATCTCTGTGAGACTTCGTTGTGCTTTCTTTGAGAGGTGCTGCGATGCCGTCGCTTGCTGAATTATTACCAACGCCAAGACTGTCTGCAGACATCATTAGCGTGATTGCTCCTGCCTTGGCTGCACTAGCTGATGCCCTTAATGCAGCAGGCCCGTCTCCGATTACGATGATGTCCCATGCTTCCACATACTCCACCTCCGGTGGAGTGGGCCAAGTGTGGGCATGTCATAAGCAACGCGCCTAAAATCTCAGGCTGAAGGGGTGGCTAATTCTTGAGACGGGGGCGTGGATTCAGCCTTAGAGCGCGCTTTCAACATACGTTTTAGGCGTTGGCGCGAGAGGTTACTTTCGCCAGTCAGTACCTCGGTTCTAATTATTCGAGAATCTAGAATGTTGCCCTCGTCATCTCGTAAGATAACCTGAACGTTTCTGCGCCCTTTGACATTTTCTTCCCACGCTACGCCAATCCACAAAATCACACCTTTCTCGAGATATTTTGGCATCCAATCCAACGCGTCTTCAACCAATGGGTCTGTGATATTTACTGCCCCTTCTGGCCCGGGGCAAGATCTCAATTCAAAACGATGAACTTGGTTCTCAGGCATTCCGCCTGGGACGATTACTTCGACTCTCAAGTGTCTGTTCTTGGAAGATTGATTGTTTAGAGCAATGAATAGGTGGCCGGTACGATTACTGCAACGATCTGCTAATGCCATATCCATTCTCCATGGATTTTGAGTAATTGATGCGGCCCCCGACAATAGGTCATTCTGTAACCTATCTAGCAAATCGAATACTTCGACTTGCCATGCACGTGCATGGGCAATTAATCTCTGTAATCTAGGCCAATTAAATGGTGCATCTTCATCCAACAATAATTTATCAATTGCCATAGGTTTGATGAATTCTTTCAATTCATCCATGGTTTCTTCATCGCTCAAATCGCCTCTACTATTGAGGTGTAACAAATACAATATTCGCTCTCTAGCTTGTTTTTTGTCAACTCCTGGAAGGATTGAACGGGGTAATTTACTCTCCCATAAATTCCACAACAAAGAATGATCTGGGTCAAGATGAGCGTATACTAAATCTCCTAAGATTGTATCCAGTTTCATAGGATGGTGTGTGGGCGAATGCATAACCAAATACGGCAGTTCATCTCCTAATTTTCTAATTGAGTCGGTAGTAAATATCGCATGGAAAGAAAGAGCGAGGCTAGTGGTTAGGGTAATCAATAATACAAGATTGTAAGCCAAGCCATTTGGCTCTAACCCTGCTGCTAACATCAACAAGAAAAGGGAGACTGTAGCGAGAATTGATGCCGTGGCGTTATGTAATCGTATGTCATTCAGGCCTGCTTTAATTCGATCCATGCCCGGCTCAGCCATCATATCTCTTCGAACACCTTTCACTATTGCCTCTTCTTTCCACAAAGATGAGCGTAACATCAACGCGGTCATTCCTCTCTCCCCTGCAATAAATGCAGGACCGATTGAAAATACAAGCATCGGAATCCAAAGCAAAATCATCAGCGTTGGATTTGCAAGGGGGTGGAATGGCGCAACTACTCCTGCTAAAGCGGTTAATGCCATCAGCAAACCAGCTATTCTTCTAGTTAGCAAAAGGATTGGGTTACAAGCCATTTTTCCGTACTTTAAACGGTGGGCTTCTGCAGATTCGTAATCAGAAAATGAAATGGAGAGTGAATCCTCGCCACGGTCGAAATCCTTGCTGTAAGGATTGGGTAGGCTGGATTCCTTACCGGGAATCACTTTCTTCGATGATGGACTCCCAGCCATATTGTAAGGCAACATGCTCAATGGTATGTCATTTTTGGAGAAAAACAGTAGCGATAGGTTGTTGAAAGGGTTCCTCTCCCAAGGGATTGGACACGTGGCCCAGCTGGATAAGGCGGTGGCCTCCTAAGCCACAGATCGCGGGTTCGAATCCTGCCGTGTCCGCCATTAAACAGTCTGTGTTTCAGAGATTTCTTTGACCCGATGGAGGAATTCTTCTAATTGCACTCTGCCATGCATTGAAGTCTGTAATTTAACATCGCAATCCGCTAATACGTCAAGTAATTCACAAAGCATTGATTCTTCGAGCAATAATCTGCCTGTTGTAAGTAATCTGTGTATATGATGTACTACGTCCTCTGGCTCTAATGCATGTTCGTTCATCAGTTGATCTAGAGCACCTAATGCGCCTATTAGCACTCTTTTATTTCGTCCACCTTGCTTTTCCCAACGCCAATCGTGAACTCGCCCTCTAAGGGCTTCCTCCAACACTTGTTGAATTCCAACAAGGGTTGTTGCTGCCACAACTTTCTGCAAATTTTTCCTGTCGTGAAGGCTCTTGCGTCGTGCTAATAATTCGAGTAAAAATACTGCTCTTCGTAAATTTCCATTTGATACGTGCGAAATATCGCCTAATATTCCCCTTACTGGTGCTAGGTCTTCCTTTTCAGAAATCGTTTCTAAACGAGCGGTTATGGTATTATTTGGTGTAGCAGAGATTCTAATTTGTTTAGAGCGTGATCGAAGCGCATCGATTAGCCGAGAGGGTGAGCGCGCAGTGAAAATGAAGCGCGATGTGGATGATGTAGATTCCATCATTCTACGCAAATATGGTTGTCTTGTGGGGCCAAGGTGGTCTGCATCTTCAATGATGATTAGGCGCGAAACATGATGGTCGTTGCCTCGATTTATGTCCCTGTTTTCTTTACCGGCAGGAGGTGTGTCTCCCTCCGCCGCCTGTGTCAAATTTGCATCGAAAGAATCCAATGAAGAGCGCCCTGCAAGGGTATCTTTCGAGGAGGTCCCCTCTGGGCGTAAGAATTCCTCGAATTTTTTCATAGCGCCTGCAGTTTTTGCCAAATCTCTGGCTTGTAATACATGCGTAGTTGAGTGCCATGAAGGGCCAAGGATTTGTCGAGCAACAAGTCGCCAGGCAGCCGTCTTTCCCACTCCCGCAGGACCTGCTAAAATCAGATGGGGCGGATTTGCTTGGATAGAGACCTTCTCTAAATTAGTTCGAATCGATTCATCCATCGCCAATTCGTCGAAACGACGAGGTGCATATGACTCGAGCCAAGATGCCATCAACAAGATTGTTAGCGAATGGGTCTTTCAACCCCTCGGTAAGAGTGGTTCACTCTGCGTCTAGGATTTTGTGTCCTGTTCTTCGCAATTTGATGAAGATTCGGGTGCCGCAATGCTTGCATGTCATAGCAGGTTGCCACTTTCCTTCACGGTCACGAGTGAAGCTTTGGATGGTACCACAATTGGCGCACTTGTAATCTACAGTAAGGTCAGCCATGTCGTTCACGCTCATCTGCGCGACCGGCCTCTCCTCTTTGAAGGTGTCCTTTGTCACAAGGAATGTTCATGGGTGGCGCGCGGCCCGAGAAAGGCATGGCAGAAGAGAAACTGGTCATTGATGTCGTAGATAATGGCGGCCAGTGGACTCATCGTGAATGGAGGATGTTGAGGTATCTTGGTGTAGATACTCAAATTATTGAAAATACAACTCCAGTTGAGGATCTAAGAAACTTAGACGGTCTCATCCTATCTGGCGGTGCTGCAAGAATTGGTTTGTCTGGAGAATTGGGTAATTGTGGTGCATTCCTTGAATTGAATATTCCAATCTTAGGGATTTGTGCGGGCCATCAATTCATGGCGCGGCATTATGGCGGTGATGCTCGTGAATCTCCAGCGCCCGAATTTGGTGCAATGAGTATCAATTTGGTAAATGATGGCGGGATAATTTTTGCGAGAACTGCCGAGGTGCAAACCGTTTGGGAGAGCCATAATGACGAGGTTCACATCGTACCTGATGGCTTCTTCATAACGGCTTCAAGTGATTCCTGTCATGTTCAAGGAATGGAAAACGAAGAAGGTACAAGGTTTGGATTACAATTCCACCCCGAAGTCAATGATTCTGAGTTTGGAAAAGAGATGTTCGAAAACTTCGTTGAAGTCTGTAGAGCCGCTAAAAATTCCTAACCCCTCAGCCTTATTTTGTGATTTAAACGCTATCAATTTGATTGTTGGAATGTTTATTTACTCTCATTTGATGTTCATTATATGGCTAGAGATGATGTTTTCATTGGCAAAATGGTTTCATATTTTTTGTTTAGTGTTAGTGCAGTGTTTTTATTGATTGCTGGTTCGGTATTATACTTCTATGATGCTGAAGAAAATGAGTTGATGACCCTCACAGAAGGCACATTCAAAGTTGCAGATGATAACGAAGGATATCGCATTTATACGAAGCATACTAATTGTGAAGAAGTAGAGGTTGATCTCTACTATGAGTCGTCATTTAATATGGGGGATTTGATTTGGGACCGTGCTTGTGCAGGAGACCTTTCTGAGTTTAGTTCTGCAACTTCTGGGGATTGGTATTACGTTGGAACTTTAACCTTCAGAGCAACCTATAATCCTGGTGGAAACGAAGTAAAGGTGGACTTCAATGTTAGTGCTTCGCATGAAGTAATGATTACCGATAGAGAGCCCATTGAGGAGGGTTTGGGTTATCGACAGATATCTTGGGCATTTTTGGGCCTGGGTGCGATAATTTTTGGAGCAACTAAAGCATACGAATCGCAGAAAAAGATGGAGGAGGAGGAGACCGTGGGCCCTTTCCAGACTCAAATCAATTCTGCCAATAATCAGGCTGCAATAGATGCACTTGCATCATTAAAGAATCATGTTGCTTCTAACAATATTTCTCATGCCGAATTATTTTCTTCCTTTGATTTGAATGAAGATGGAACTATTGATCACTTTGAATTAATGAATGGTCTCAAATCAATAGGTATTGATGGTTTATCTCCCATTGATATTGAATCTCTGGTTTCAGTATTGGACATCAATGGCGATGGTAAAATCGACTTGCAAGAATTAGCAAATGAATTGGATTAAAATTGTTGATTCAAAGGGTACCCATCCAAACACCATCGTTCGAATGGGTTTCGAATGGGTGTCGGGCCAATCGTTAAAGTGCAATCGGCTTGACAATTGATTGTGGGAAAATTCGAGAACAACCATTTCAAGGATTTGCGCATTCTTGGTTTTATACTTATTTTTTTAATCGTTTGCGGCATTATCTTAGAAATAAATGCGAGTAATGATGGTTGTGGATATGGTGACGGCGGGGACTTGGGGTGCTTAGGTTATGGTTTTGCTTGGTTAGGTTGCCTTTTTTTCGTAGGTTTGACAGTATTACTTTCAATTATATCGTATCTATTAGCAATAAAGAAATCCAAAGTTGAGATTGAAGGGCACACTCCTGAAGATGAGGGAACGAAGGGTGAGGAGCCGCCACCTCTTCCAAAAGAACTGCGCCCTGGATATATCGATGGAGCCACGCTCCTCATGGCTGTGGCCATTGGGTTGGTCATGACGATGGTTCTGGTTTTGATTGCAGGCTAATCTATGTC
>CAZEXE010000018.1:0-30258 GCA_964516645.1 uncultured Candidatus Poseidoniales archaeon | reverse complement strand
AGGTGACACATATGCAATGCAATATCGGAGCAAAGGGTAAGGCGGTTCGATTAAAACTGGGCTTGAAGGCACTTGCTTTAGCATTGGTTTTTTCAGTGCTGATTCTTACGGGATTACTTGAATCTGTATACTGGTGGTATGTTACTGGCGCAGTCGCATTTACTGGAGCGTTTGCAATATTTGAAGCAAGAGCGGGTTGGTGTATAGTCAGGGCAATGGGCTTCAAGACCCCGATTTGATTATTCCACGTTTATTGAGATTGCATTACCTGATTCATCTATGAATTGATAGGAGTATCCAGTGGCTTGATTTTCAAGGACTTCAAGAACAAACCAATTTTGGTCGAAAGAGATCAATGTTTGAAATTCTACTGAAGCCCCTGATTTAGAATAAACTACTACTGAGATTGGCTCAATTTGGTTAAATGATTCTGACCTCCATCCGCGGAGTGGTTCATGTGACCCTACAAATGTCTCAACTGAAATTACTTCGCTGAGTTGTCTCAATGCCAATGAGGTGCTATCGATTGAACTATTCAAAATCAAATCATCTACTTCATTGAAGTGGAGTTCTACATCTTTTCCGATTTGAAAATATTGCGAATAATCGTGATTCTGGCTTGAAGAAATTGAGTCGTGAATGAATACGCCTTTTCCATATACAATCACAATGTTTCGATGAATTTCGACCCCCTCGTAGATTGTATGTTTTGCCTGAAACAATGAGAACGATTCATTGCAAGCAAAGTTGTATAGTTCAGACTTCCCAAAATAATCGGACTCCCTATAATCGAATGAATTGTTATCTACTACCACAGTACTATGTGCAAAAACACTCCTCACATGTTGCCGATAAACATCACTTTCATCGAAATTGTACTTGCCTGAATCTACAAAATAATCTGTCTCACCATATGTCAAAACAAAAGATAAGTCGTCACTTTGTTTGTGCACACTATTGTGGAATGCACTAAACAAAGCAAAATAAAATTCGTTTCCATTTGGAAATTGTAACTTGTTTATTCCTACTCCTGCATCAGCATAACCAATGCAATAATTACTAAGGGCATCTCCAGATTGCCCTTTGGTTTTCAAGTAGAGTAGATTTTCACTCACAATACTACTTTCTTTCAACCTTAGTCCGTTTTCTAAAGCAGAATCCCCAACTAATGGAAATGTGCCATCTGGTTTTACGATATATGTAAGATACTCCTGCATCAAATAAATCTTTGATTCTAACAATTCGTTATCTATTTGATAATGTTTGTTGAATTCATCAATGCTCATCATCAATGATAACACAAGGAAATGGTATGATGGGCTATGTTCCTTGTGCACTCCTGACTCAGTAATATCTTCTCGTAAGTGCTTTTCTAGTCTATCGTTCGCAATTTCTTTCCATTTGTCACTCTCTTCGAAATTGGGGAAAAGAATCGCTAATTGTAGCAAGGCTCTATCTTGGTAGATGCCATGATTGTGCCCCCAATAATAATTTTCAGGAGTTGCAGTAAACTCTCCATGCAATCTCAAAATGTTTAGGAAAAGAATAGAAAATTTCTCGTCCTGAATCGAAGAATCACGGTAACTATCCCAAAATTGAATGAATGTAGAGATTCGATTTGCAGTACTATGATCGTCCCATGCTCGTTCACTAGCCTGCTTTCTTGGACTAGGATTATGCTCAATCCAACTTTCTATGTACCACTTAGCCTCCTCGAGGTATTGTACTTCTCCTGTATATTCATAGGAACTAACAAGGTAACTTACCATCCTTAAACTATGATAATAAAATTGCCAAGTCCAATCATCAAATGGGTCCTCACTCCAGTCCATAGAAGATTTTGAAATGACGGCTGGGTCCCAATAACGCAACAAAAAGATTTCATCATAGAGGATTATTTTATCAGCGATTTCAACCGCTTGTTGGGATGAATATGTACGTGTTGAATAAAGATGATTTTCTTGTGAATCCCAAAACTCATTCATCACTTCTAAATCATAATCTTTGTACGAATCTGCACCGTCTAATAGTGTCTGAAATCCTGTGAAGACAACCAAACTAACTACTGCGAATGGTGCAATCTTCATTGTTACTCCGAAGATTTCTAATGATTTAACATTGGATGCAACTTTTTGACTCAAGGGTTCATTCCCACTCGATTGTTCCAGGTGGCTTATGAGTGATATCGTAAACTACTCTGTTTACTGCACCCTTCACGGTGTTGGTAATTCTAGTACTGATTTTTGCAAGCACATCGTGAGGAATAGTAGAGTATCTAGCAGACATCCCATCCATAGACTGTACTGCTCTAACTACAACTGTCTCACCGTACGCTCGCACATCTCCATGAACTCCAACTGAGCGGACCGGCAACAGTGCTGCGAAGTACTGCCAAGGAATTTCCATTTTTCCTTCAGATGCAGCTAATTCTAGTTCTTCTTCAACAATTGCACATGCCTCTCTAACAACATGAACTCTCTCTTTGGTTAGTGGGCCTAGGCAGCGAACTGCCAATCCGGGGCCAGGGAAAGGTTGGCGGTCAGCAACACGAATCTTGAGTTCTCTTGCTAAATCACGAACCTCATCTTTGTACAAATCACGAAGCGGTTCAACAACTTCCAAAGTCATATCTTCTGGCAGGCCACCAACATTGTGGTGACTCTTGATGGTGTCACGAACTCCGCCTCCGGATTCTATCCAATCGGGTGCAATTGTGCCTTGAACGAGATATTTTGCTCCAACCTTTGCCTGCTCTTCTTCGAAAATTCGAATGAATAATTCTCCGATGATTTTACGTTTAAGTTCTGGTTCAGTTGCACCTGCTAGTGCTTCAAAATAACGATCTTCTGCAAACACTGTTGTCAAATTGAGACCATGTGCCGCTAACATTTCTTCGATCTCTTTAGTCTCGTTTTTCCTCATCAGTCCAGTATCGACATACACGCAATGCAATCTATCGCCTATTGCTTCGTTTGCGATAACTGCTGCAACGGTAGAATCAACCCCTCCACTGCAAGCGATAATTGCGATGTCGTCAATCTCATCCTTCATCTTCTGAGCGGACTCTTCAATGAACGATGCCGCATCGAACATCAAGCATCCCTACCATTGACCTCTGCATCCATTTGCTTGACGCGCTCGATTTGGTCAAGCTTATTCTGCTTTAGCGCAGCAGCATATGTTTCATTTCCAAGGGCTAGAATCTGAGTTGCAAGATAACCTGCATTATCTCCACGGTCAACGCCAACTGTTGCTGCGGGAACACCAGGAGGTAGTTGTGCGATTGAAAGAAGGCTATCATAAGGAACTTTTCCGCCACATGGCACACCGATTACCGGCTTGGTGGTAAGGGCTGCAACCGCACCTGGAAGTGCTGCTGCAAGTCCTGCCATAGCGATGAATACCGTACAACCATCTGATTCAGCATCGTGTACGATTTGTTCAACAAAAGCAGGAGAGCGGTGTGCACTAGCAACACGTAATTGGTAAGATACACCGAAATGTTCGAGTATCTTTGTGCACTTCTCAGCGACGGGCATATCGGACTTGGAGCCGAGTAGTATTGTGACGTCCATGTTGATGTCGCCATCGATGGTGGTTCATCAACGTACCGCGCTAAATCTAATTTCAATTTCCTCGCTACATCAAGATGGAGGGGTTATTTTATGAGCACTAATTTGTGAAGGAATGTGAGATTTATTATCGAACTCCCATAGCCAATTTCCTGCTGCCAAAAGGTGTCCTCCAGAGATAATTGACACTGCACGACTATTCACAAGTGTGCGGAATTTTCGAATAAATGAAGGAATTATCCAAGCTGGTGTATCTTGTAGATTCCAAACATCTTGAGGCCACTCACGATTACGATTCAACAAACGCCTGACCTTCCTCTTCTCATCATTCAACAAACTTAGTGCCCGTGCTTCTAGTTCGGGTTCAGGTTGGCGGCCATGGAGGTGAGTTGTCAAGAATAAATTTGCAAGAGTAATACGCCCTTGTCTTGCAGCAATACCCGCTGCACGTGGCATTATTCTACCATGTCCAAGACTGTCGACTTCTACCAAAATCTCATACTTTCGAGCAATTCTATTGCCTGTAACATAATCTCTTACATCAAATTCTTCTTGCCAAAGAAATGGAGCCACCCAACTATACTCGACATCGGGATAAATGTGGCGAAGAATAAGGCCTCTGATATCTAATGGATATTCACGCATATCTTTGCATGTACCAAATTAAGTAAGCAATAATTTTGCTCACTCTTCGCTGAATGTAAAAGTGATTGGAGCATCGGCTTCCAACATAATTTCACTATCGATTCTAACTCCTCTTACTATGTTTTTACCGATGCGGAAAAGGGGTCTTGCAGCCCACCTTTTGTGCATATAAGTGGCTCCTTTGACCTCAGGCAATGGAACTCTTGGGTCCCATTTGCAACGGTAGGCCTTACCTGAAAGTGTTGACAAAAATGAAGCGGTACGATAATTGATTATCCACACAACTATTGCAACTATTGCCTGAATTATCTCCGGGGGTTGGAAGAACAAAGCGAATGCGGAGAAGGGGGAGATTAGCAATACTAGCATATCTACTCTACCAGGAACTGAATTAGCCCCTCTCCAAACAGCAAGCAAAGAGATCATGATACCTAAGGCTAAGAGTGAGGTAGCCAGCAAATCACCAGATTGGATAAGAAAAAGTAACCCAGCAACAAGAGGAAGAAGAGACCATGCCATGGGAAATAGCATCTTTGGGCCGGGGCCCATCATCTTAACTTCAATCCACTCCACGTATTTCGCTGATAGCCATCAGCCTTGAATCATTTCATGAAATCAAGTTGTCATTCATCAAATGGATAGGATAGTGTCAAGTTTCGAGCAGCATATACTTCGTCGACCCTTCGGACATTGGTAGTGACTGGTGCATTGTGTAAGGTATCTGCATCTTCCTGCAATACTTCAACAAATTTCACAGCAAACTCGTCTAAAACTTCCTTTGATTCTGTTTCTGTCGGTTCAATCATCATACATTCCGGTACGATTAGTGGGAAGTAAACTGTTGGCGCCATGTAACCCTTATCCAGTAATCCTTTGGCCACATCCATTGCGCCAATTCCTCTCTCTTCCTTCATTGCAGCCATCGAAAGTGTGAACTCGTGCTTGACCACATCCACGGGGGCACCATCGTTGAACAGATGTCTGACTCCTGCCTTTTCAGCTTCTTCAATGATTTTGTGACGTAGGTAATTTGCATTCAACACAGCATGCTCAGACATCGTTTTCAGATCCTTGCCATAACGACGATAGAATGCCCATGAACGCACTACTGCGCCACTGTTACCATGCCATTGTTGCACTTTACCAATGCTACAAGCAGGCTGGTGCCAATGATACCACCACTCTTGGTTTACCGAAGTTAATTGATCTCCCGCCAAGATTGGTCTACGCTTAACTACTGGTCCTGGTAAGAACTCTGCAAGGTGTGATTTAACACCAATTGGGCCAGAACCCGGACCTCCGCCTCCGTGTGGTTGACTGAAAGTTTTGTGCAGGTTATAGTGGACAGCATCGAAGCCCATCAATCCTGGTGAGGTTCGGCCAAGAATCGCATTAAAATTAGCACCATCGTAGTACATTTGTCCACCAGCAGAATGCACGATTTCTGCTGCTTGAGCAATCTCTGGTTCAAACACGCCTAAGGTACTTGGATTGGTAATCATCATTGCTGCTGTGTCATCTCCAACTACTGCCATTAGAGCTGATAAATCGATTCGGCCATCTTCTTGGCTTGGAATTTCCACAATCTCGAAACCTGCCATCGCTGCACTAGCAGGATTAGTTCCATGTGCAGAATCAGGAACAATCACTTTGGTTCTACCCAACTCCCCACGGCTTCTAAAGTACTCCTGAATGCAACGTATCGCAGTGAACTCACCTTGTGCACCCGCCACAGGTTGCAATGTAACAGCATCCATTCCAGCACAAATTCCCAACATCTCTTGCATTTCATGGAATATTGCAAGTGTTCCCTGAATCTGGTGTTCCGGCTGCAAGGGATGAATGTCTGCAATTCCGGGTAATTGTGCAATTACTTCGTTGATTCTTGGATTGTGTTTCATCGTACATGAACCTAGAGGATAAAATCCTGTATCGATTCCGAAATTACGATTGGAAAGCCAAGTGTAATGACGTACCATTTCAGGTTCAGAAAGACGAGGCCATCTCGGCAAGTTCGCCCTTACCAATGTAGAAGGAATTTGTAGATTGTCGGCCGGTGCGATTGGGTCAGGTTGAGAATAACCTCTACCGTCCGCTCCACGGTGCTCAAACAAGTGACTCAAGGGCTCACCCCCTGAGTTAAAGATGCTGACCAAACCGCTAGATGTGCGGCTAACAATTCAATTTCTGTTGCTCTTGTTTGATCACTAAATGACACCAACAACCAATTCCGTCTCTTTGGGTACCATGCCGATAAGTCGAATCCACCAATCAATCCTTGAGTATCCAAATATGCGATACAATCCGCTGCACTTCCCGGTAATTCAACTACAAATTCGTTGAAGTGAGAATGGCTTAGGTGCGGTAAAGCAATCGTAGAAATTACAGATAATTTCTTCTTCGCAAGTTGGCAAGCAGCCATGTTTCTTTGGGCCAGTTTTGCAAGACCTTCCGGCCCAAGCAAGGACATATGCATAGCACCCATCAGTGCAATCAATGTTTCATTTGTACAAATGTTCGAAGTTGCACGATGACGCCTAATATGCTGCTCTCTTGTCGAGAGGGTTAAGCAGAACGCTTCCTTACCATCAACATCTATCGAACGACCGACTATTCTTCCCGGCATTTGCCTCAAGTATGCCTTGGTGCAAGCAAAGATTCCATACAATGGACCTCCATATGTTATTGGAGAACCAAGGGATTGGCCTTCACCAACAACGATATCTGCACCATAATTACCTGGTGCTTCAATAATTCCGAGACTTACCGGCGCAACTCCAACAATAAACGCAGTATGCTCACCAATGATTTCCTTCACTCTAGTAAGCCCACCATCCAATATTCCTAATGGATTAGGTTGTTCGACAAAAATACCACAAGACCCCGCTGCTTCAGAAAGTGATTCCAAATTAAGAGTGCCATCAGAATTATGTTGTAATGGCTTAATTTCAATACCTCCACCTTGGGTATAGTTGTAAATTACAGATAACCGTGAAGGTGGAACCAGTTCACTAACATACACCGTATTTTTTTGCTCGGCTTTGCGATTGTGGATGCGGACTGCACAGGTTATGGCTTCAGCTGCAGCAGTTGAACCATCATACACTGACAAATTTGCAACTTCGAGACCTACCAACTCACTGATTAGCGTTTGAAATTCCCACATTGCTTGCAGCATTCCTTGGCTAACCTCTGGCTGATAAGGTGTGTATGAAGTAAGAAATTCTCCACGAGTAATCATTTGAAAAACACTAGCAGGGACATAATTCCGGTTTAGTCCTGCACCGAGGAAATTGACGCGCTCGCCTAGTGCCACATTTGCACCCAATAAACGACGTGCGTCCGCAATGATTTCCTCTTCTGATTGTGGTGGGCGCAATGGTAATTCTCCATTCATCCTAACCGCTTCAGGAATATCTGCGAACAAGTCATCCATCGACGACATTCCCATCGCTTCAAGCATCTCTTTCTCGCGACCGAGATTGGGTAATTGGTCAACCATTTAGCGGCCTCCAACATACTCGCAGCGCGGAACCAACATGAATGTTGGTTTGGTAGCAAGTGTCTAATCTTGCCACTTTGTCCAAGTTCCGTCAGCATTTTGGAACCAATTATCGCCATTATTTGCACGGAACCAGACCGTTCCGCTTTCGTCGGGGTCGAGATAGTCTCCACCTGGCAAATCCTCCCATGAATCAACAGTATTCTCATCCTCGGATACTTCCTCCTCTATGCCAGTGGCATCTTCCGGTATAGATTCAGGCGCAGGCGTAGAATCTTGAGGTGTTAATGCAGGCGATGTAGGTTCTGGTAAACCTGCCAATGGTTTAGGACCAGAGCGTTTCTTCTTTGGTTGAGGTTTCTTCTTGAGTATCATTACAATGACTCCTATCAATGCCAATACTACCACTCCACCAATAATCCCGACAAGTGTAACTGTACTCATGCCTTCATCACCACTACCGGCTGAAGAATCATCATCAGTGCTCTTACCACCATCACTTGGCTCTGAAAGCAAACAACCAGGGTAATTCACATCGTCATCAAAGCGACCGTCTGGTGCGACCAAAGGACACATGTCTGCAGAAGTTGCATTCTCTACAAAGACTCCAGGCCAACCATCTACTCGAGAATCATTCCAATCAGGGTTGCCCCAGTTATCACCGAATCCATCATTATCGGTGTCAAACCATTGAGTAGGGTCGATTGGGAACATGTCAGGGCCATATCCAAGTGAGTCCCACATATTGTACGTCCAGAATGCATCGGGGTCCGAATAACCATCACCGTCAAGATCCGGGCAACCGAATCTATCTATGCTCGAAGTTCCAGCATCATCAGTACAGAAATCGACATTTAATCCTTCGAAATTGTCTCCATAACCATCGCCATCAGCATCTGCCCATTGGCTTGGTTCATCAACGAATGCATCAGCACCTTGGGCAACGCTCCAAGATAGTTCTGGGTCAGAGTATCCATCACCATCAGAATCAATGCATCCGGTTCTATCCGCACTTGAATTGCCATGGAAAAATGGACAGTCATCGGCATTATTTCCGGAAGGGTTGTCGCCAAATCCGTCACCGTCACCATCGCTCCATTGAGTTCCATCTTGGAAGAATGCATCAGCTGCGTCAGCCCAACCGTCAGAATCGAAATCGGGGCAGCCCTTCATTCCACCCTGTGTCGCTGTTCCTTCTTGTAATGGGCAGAAATCGATTAGGTCCGAGAAGCCATCGTTGTCATCATCACTATCTTCTCTATCATCTATGCAACCGTCACCATCATTGTCGTTGGTTGCATTCTTTCGCCAATTGGTGATTCCATTTTTACACAAGTCAACTTCATTGATTACGCTATCATTATCGTTGTCGTTATCTTCGTTATCGTTTCGACAGCCATCACCATCTCTATCATTCGATTGAGATGAGTTCCATCCGGTTTCACCTCTTGGGCAATTATCAAATTCATCGAAAATACCATCATTATCATCATCTAGGTCTTCATTCGAATTTTCGTCTTCGCATCCATCGCTATCCTTGTCGGTTTGGACCTCCGAGGTCCAATTTTTTGCACCTTGATAACAATCGTCAATGAGGTCATCAATTCCATCACCATCATCATCACCATCACAAACATCACCTAAACCATCTTCTTCATAGTCCGCTTGGAGAGGATTCTGAACAAACTGACAATTATCGTTTACATCTAGTATGCTATCACCATCGTCATCAGTATCTTCGTCAATATCTCTGCATCCGTCTCCATCTAGGTCACTTGAAGAGTCAACAACCCAATCCAAAATACCTGAAGGGCAATTATCATCTCCATCTAGGATACCATCGTTATCATCATCTGTATCTTCTTCTACATCTTTACAACCATCAGCATCATGGTCAAGTGTTGTATTGGATTGATTCCAATTCAGATAACCGTATTGACAATCATCTAAAGCATCGTGAAGTCCATCGTTATCATCATCGGTATCACAAGCATCACCTTTCAAGTCTGAATCAAAATTGCTTTGATTCGCGTTCGCAGTATTCAGACAGTTATCGGTATAATCTGTAATTCCATCATCATCCTTGTCATGTTGAAACATCCAAACGAATACATCTTGATCAGTAGCACTTCTTGGAGTATCTCCAAACCAGACGGTGCCACTAAAATCTCCGCCTGCAACTAAAGTTCCATCGCTCAATGCAAGCAATGCTCCAACTGTATCATTATCTGCACCACCTATACTCATCGCCCATTGGAAGTCTGAATTATTGTCTACCTGTGCGATGAAGCCATCATAGTGATTAGTGGAAGTGTTCTTCTGAAGCGTTGTAGTACCAAACTTCATTTCTGCATAATGGCGTCCACCAAATTGAATTTGCCCTTTTGGATTTACAGAAAGTGCTTGTAGGCGATCATCGCCTGAACCGCCTGCATTGTAATCCCAGATTTGAGTTCCATTAGCATCATATCTCAACAACAATACGTCCCAACTTCCACTACCAGTGACTATAGCGCCACCTTGCTTTTTGTATGTTTGAAGGAAATTACCTCCAACAACGATTCCACCATCTGGATGAAGGATTACATTGTTGAAGTAAACACCACAATTTGTTCCGAAACATTGACTTCCGCCAGTATTTTGACCCCATTCAAACGACCCTGATTCATTATATTTCACCACGAAACCTGCATAAGTTGATTGAGGATTAGACGAGAAAGTTCCACCATCCCATTCTTCCATCCCTGTATTGTATCCCGCAACATATGCTGAATTGGTAGAAGTTTCTACAACAACTTGGTATGGAACTGAAACCCCAGTGCCATAGGAGTCTTTAGCCCAGTCCCATTGCTCTGCACTAATATTGTAGTATGCTAGGAAGAATCTTGGTTCCTCTGATTGTCCTGTGTCAGTCAATTGAGTAGCATCGAATTCTGTGAAATTCTGATAGTATCCGGTAACATAGAGGTTATCGTAGTTGTCAGCAGCCAAGTCCCAACCAACGTCAACATCGAAACCACCAAACTTTATCGCCCAATCGAATTGACCTGTGTTGTTTACACGTGCAATCCAACCATCAAAACCTGTTGTCATTACTGTAGTGTTACCAAAATTAACTGTACCTTGGAAATATCCTGTCCCATACACATTATCGTTGGAATCTATGGTGACTCCACGGCACTCGTCATAATACATAGCGGTACCAGCGGAAACTGCCCATAACCAAACTCCATCTTTGGACAACTTTGCAATTAAGATATCTCCTTCGCCTTCAGTGTAAACTTGAATCGTACCGAATTGTGATGCCTGGTAAATTGTACCACAAACAACAACATTTCCTTGCGAGTCGAAAATCATTTCATAAATTTCATCATTTTGCATTGAACCGCCAGTAGCAGACCAATTGGTGTTAGTTCCCCTACCCATTCCAACCGCATTTAGAGCTTCGATTTGTGGAAGAGTTAATTCAGAATCATCAATGATTTTTGTGTTGATAACTATCTCGCCATCGCTTTCAGAGATAGACACTGAATCCGAAATCGCAGGAATCAATGAAAGTAGAAAACAAGCGAGAATCCCGACGGCCAAGTAGCGGCGCATGGTTTGGCGTAGTGTTAACCCCTCATCAAGGCAACGCCCCTAAGGGGCGTTATCAAACAAAAGGAGGGCGTGTAATAACTGCTCGAACTTTCTTTCGAGGAGATGCTACAATCATCACCTCATCACCAGGTTTGACACTGGATATGTATCCCATGCCAATTCCAGTTCTTTCCAAAGAGGGGGCTGGTGCACCACTGGTTAAAGTTCCAATGAAGTTGCCATCCAAATCTTCAACTCCTTTACCCCCACGCGGGAATGGCCCCCTTTCCAATTGTTTTACTCCCCACAATCTTGCATCTTCATCAGAATGTGATATGACTCGGTCTCGACCGATAAAGTTGTGTTCGACATCCAAACCAAATGGTACGTTGGTTTCCCAAGAATCCCTATGCAATAACGTATTTTCATCTAAACTAGGTGAAGCAAAATCTATTCCTGATAACAAGAACCCTTTCTCTAATCTAAGTGTATCTCTAGCACCTAATCCAACGGGAGTTGCACCCGCTTTGATTAGACTACGCCAAAGAATTGGGGCGTCATTGTTTGGCACGAATATTTCGTATCCTGCCTCACCAGTGTATCCTGTACCTTGAATCCAACCTGTCACACCGAGTGGGTTTTCCTGAATTCTCGCCCATCTAAATCTCCCAACATGATTCTGTTGACCAAGTACAGATTCACATAATTCTCTAGCACTTGGACCCTGTAGCGCTAAAATACTGGTTTGGGGTGATAAATCATCTATTGAAACCGAGCCATCACTAGGTAGCAGCGAGTTGAACCATTTCCACATTACTGGAATCATACTTGCATTTGGTACACCCAGAATTTCTTCATCAGATACCACTGCGAAAATCATGTCATCGATAAGAAATCCGTTATGATCTAAGAAATGTGTATAGGCACATCTTCCTGGCCTAATCGAAGTGCACTTCTGTGTTGCAATCGATTCTAGCCATGACTTGACATTCGGTCCAGAAAATCTGAATGAACCCATATGTGAAACATCAAAAAGTCCTGCACTTGAACGGCAAGCTAAGTGTTCTTCGGTAATATTTGTGTACCAAATCGGTAACTCAAATCCGTGAAAATCAACAATGTTTGCTTCAAGTGCAACATGCTCTTCGTAAAGTGCCGTGCGAACCGGTGCACCTGTTGCCATGTACTCGTGTTGTCCTATTCAGCACTAAATTGTCACTGATAATATAATCAAGACTTATCTCGCAAAATTGACCAATTCTTTCTTCCTAAACCTTCCAGAGCAACACCTGTAAGTACGCCCCAAACAATTTCTGAATCTTCTTTCATCACAAGAAGAGAAATCATCACAATAACAGCAATAATCCAATGATGCAACCATATTGAATTGTTACGAACATGAAACTTGATGTTTTCTGTAACCCATCTTGCCATCACGAAACCAAAAATCAGTGCTACTGAATAGTATGCAAATTCCATGAACGTAACTCAAGTGCATACTATAATCTAGTTTTGCATCAATATGTAGTCCAAACTGGCTAAATATTCGCATTCACAAATTCCAACATTTTCTGTATATCAAGAGTACATGTTGTCATCCAGTTGCTCAATTAGAAAACGGGATGCCTCGAAGAATTTCTTCTCCGGTTCGGACAATTTCATTGATTAGGTCATCGATTGTCTCTTCAGTTATAAGCGGGTTAGCAATAACGGGCCGTAAGATAATCTGATTGCCAATCTTTGATTGTGAAATCATAAAATTTCCAGACTTTACAAGGCGTTCCCTAAGTTGACTGTTTATTTCGTTGTGATCTATACCCTCTGATGTAAAACGGATACAAACATTGGACCAAACTCTTGATGATACCATCTCCAAACTCTCACTTGATTCCACCTTTGATTGTAAATAATCGGCCAAGCCTACATATCTTTCAACCATTCTTGCCCATCCTGCATCGCCTCTTTCGCGCCAAGATAGGAATAATTTCAACGCATCATTTCTGCGAGCGCATTGAAGGCTAGTTCTACCTAAATCAACATCCTCTGCATCTCCTAGGAACAAATAATGAGCAACATTTCCATGCGAACAAATCTTCCGCAAAATCTCAGGGCGTTTAATCAAGAAAGTTGAACACACCAATGGAACACCCATCATTTTGTGGGCATCCCAACAAACAGAATCTGCAAGTTCAATCCCATCCATCAAACTGCGGTATTTTGCACTAAACAGACATGAGCCTCCCCAAGCAGCATCTACATGCAACCATAAATTCTGGTTTGAACATATTTCTGCTATCTCTTTAAGCGAATCAAATGCACCCCTTACAGTTGTACCCGAAGTTGCAATTACACAGAATGGGATCTGATTGTTAATTCTCGAGCGCTCGATTTCTTCTTCGAGTTTTTCACACCTCATTCTTCCATCGCCATCACAAGGCACCTTGATCACATTGTCAAATCCAATCCCCAAGACATTAGCAGCCATCAAAACCGAATAATGAGATTCTTCTGAAACGAAACAAACCAACTTCTCACCGTCGTATCCTCTTTGTTGACCTAATGGGTCGACTTGATGCCTAGCACACATCATACCAATCATATTGCCATTTGAGCCACCGGTAGTTAGAGTACCATTGCCATCAGTAAACCCTACAATTTCGCACATTCTACCAATCAAGGCTTGTTCAATCAGTGTAGCAAGAGGAGATAACTCGAAAGTATACATCGAATTATTTGATAATGTAGCAATTACTTCTCCAGCAAATGCTGACAAATTGAAGCCCCCCCACAGAGGATTCATGAATCCTGGTGAATTGGTTTTAACACTATATCTAAGAAATTGATCAATATCTTGGATAGTATTTTCAAGGCCTAATCCCTCTAAAGGTAGACTCAAATCTGTAATTCTCCTTAGACTAGACTGAGGAATAAAGTCAACAATTTTTTCCGAACCATCGAGATGACTACGAATTATACCTAGGATCTCATCTAAGTACTCATCTGTGCTCATTCCGATGCTTATCCCCAAAGATGCCGAATAGAAGACGGGTTTAGAACCCTGCGACACATAGTTCTGAAAATTCGGGTGAAACTACAGACTGTTTGAATTGTCTTTACGCTCAATAGGGGTTTTTTTCATAACGCATATTTTCTTATGCAAAATGAATTAAATAATTTATTGATTGATATTTTAGTGATATAACTCACTAATTCGTACTAAGATCAAAGCTAATATTCAATTCGAATAATTTTGAATTAATTTAGAATAATGTGATTTAATCAAAATCGCTTGCAATATTGCTTTTACGAAAATACGGGAAGAAAAATGATTCAGTGATACAATAGGAGAGTGTGCAAATAATCATGCAAACTGCATTTTTCCTTAGGAATATTGAATAACTGGCAACATTAGGATGCAGCATGTTAGGCAGCGATGGCTCTGCGTGGCTCGAACGGCTCCACATGCAACTCGCAAGAAATCTGAAAGCCGCTGATTGGTCTCAGGCTGATATTGCTAATATTTTGGGCTCCACACAGTCAACAATCTCCCGCATGGCGCATCGAGAATTACCGGAAATGGCAGGAACCTCTGATGAATCAACAATTGATGGGTGGGCGCATGAAATTTCAATGGCTCTGAGACAACTAGGTCCAAACGCCAAACCAAGTAGAATGCGTTTCGTGATGGAATTTGCATTTGCGCCAGGGCAAGTATTGCGGTTTGACAAATCCCTAACAGGAACTGACTTGGATTCAGACCAAGAACAAACAGCCTTACTCAAGAGACTTGAATGGGCAGTTTCTAGAATTGATGTAAATCGTCTGAAAAATCTAATGCCGGTAGTGGGAATGAATATAGCATGCTGCTTAGAATCGTCTCGCTCAATAGCTGAAGTTGCTTCATTCCCAGGGAAGTTATCAATCGTAAACAACAAACTAAGACACCACGAAACTCCAGCATTCGGTGCATCAAATTATCTAGCAAACATGTTATTGGATGCAAGAGCACACGATAATGAGAAATCTGCGATAATGAATATTTACCCAGGGGAAGATAAAGAAAAAATTGAGATGATTTGTGAAGACCTTGATCTCAATCTTACTTTTTCAACAAAAGGCGAGTTAGTGCCACACCAAGGTATCGATGTTATCCTAGATGAGGGCGATTTTGGATGGGTTGCTTCACTGTACATCCTCGCACATAATCCCTTGGAATTGGTTGACAGGATGCACAAAATCGTCTCACTAATCAATTCAAATTAAATGAAATATTGAATAACTGAATCTCCAAGGACGGTTTGGGGAGCTTATTGCTGAGAGGTTGCCTATGAGCAACGACCCACTGACCTGATCTGGGTAATGCCAGCGGAGGGAATAAAATTGGATACAAATATTGCATACGGATTGATGCTTGCAACGCTTGGTTTCTTTGGTTATATTGGATACCAAGCAGCGACTGAAAAAGATCTCAACGCCGACGAATATCTTTCGGCTAGAGGAACACAAAGTTGGATACGAATTGGGCTCAGCCTATTCGCTTCCGGCATGGGAATATGGATTCTATTTGGGCCATCCGAAGTAGGTTATTGGGGTGGATTTTGGGATGTTGTGGGGTATGCGGTTTCAGCAGCAACGCCATTCTTACTTCTTGCCTATGTTGGGCCAAAAATTCGAGAACGATTACCTGATGGAGTCACACTCGCCGATTATGTTAGAATGAGAATTGGTAGACCAATGCAGATCTATGTCGGTATAATTTCAGTAGTTTACATGTTTACTTTCCTTTTCGCTGAATTCACGGCAATCGGTAAAGCAATGAATGTTCTTTCTGACATGGAGCCCTTGATTCCAATGCTAGCTGTTGGAGTTGTTACGGCAGCATATACTGCATATGGCGGTCTACCTGCCTCTTTGCAAACTGACCGTTTTCAAGCATGGGTAGTACTTTGGTTGATTGTCACATTGTTCCTAGTGTTATTTGCAGGGGACCTAAGCAACTTAATTTCTGACGCAAAAGCATACAATCCAGATGGTGATACAAACTGGAGCATTGGAAGTATGTCTTACATGGATTCATTCAAATCTGGACTTGCTCTTGTTGTAGCCATCACAGCAGCCGAGATGTTTTCACAAGGAAATTGGCAAAGGGCTTGGGCTTCAGAAGATGAAGAGGCTCTCAAGAAGGGTTCCTTACTTGCAGCCGGTCTAGTTCTGCCAGTAGTTTTCATCATGGGAGTGTTGGGGACTGTTGCCGCAGCCAAGGGGACTGCTGAAGACCCATCTGCAGCATTCTTCGTACTGTTGGGGGATGCGCACGCTCTGATAATCGCAGGATTTATCGTGCTCGGAATCGCTCTAGTTTGCTCAAGTGTTGATACTCTTCAAAATGCTGTTTCCGCTTCAATTACGAGAGACCTCGCAGATGGAAAAATGGAATTAAAGCATGCAAGGATTGTTACTGTGGCTATGATTCCAATCGCAATTTATCTTGCAACTGGACCAACAATAGGAAACTTCACATTTGATGCATATAGTGTATTTGGCATCTTTCTATTTGCTGATTTACTTGCTGCAGCAACCGTACTTCCAGTTCTGTTAACATTGTGGGATAGAGTGGATTCAAGAGCTTCACTAGCAGGTGCGGTTTGTGGATTATTATCTGTAGTGATTTATGGGATGTATACCGCTGATTTGGGTACAGGAATTGCCTACCTTACTTCGCCAACAAATGAGTTGGGCCTAGCCAATCTTGAAGTGTTCTTGTCAGCGCTTATCGGTTCAGGCCTGGTTACACTAATCGGATCTGAAGTATTAGCAAATAGTTCTAAAGAAATAAATGCTATTTCAGATGCCAATCTTGAGGCTGAATAGCGGCACTATGATATGCTAGTCTGTTCATAGTATAGTTAGGGAAGCCTATGGTCGGAACGCCACTAGATGTTGTACCTTACATTCGAGGAGTGCAATTAGTTCTAATTGGGTATAACGGCTATACTAAGGGTTCACGAATTGAAAATGACAAAATTGTCCGCGAAGAAATTGCAAGGGCTGCCGGAAGAGTAAGGAACCATATGCAGAATATTTTCGATAGCCAATTCAAGGCTAACAACATGGAAATTGCGCGAGTAGCAAAGCAATGTATGGAAGAATGTGATTTTTTGATTGAAGATGTCCGAAAGGCGGTTACTGGAATGGAGCATGCGTTTCTTTCGGGTCAAAGATCACCTTCCAATCGTAACTTGAAGAAGTTGATTAAGCATGACCATGAAGTCATCGACATGGTCACTAAAGCAGTAAACATCGCAAATAGTGCTGAGCAATCAATAGCAACCGGAGAAGGAGATGCACAACAAATGGTCATGCAAACCACTCAAATGGTTACAAGTTGTAGAGGATTTTTTGGAGCAAGATCAAATGTGCTTGCCGGATTAAAACATAAAAAAGTGAAGAAGTGATAATATGACGAATTACAAATGGAGAGATAGCCCAGATATCGTGGCAAGATTGGTTAATGCCGATAAAATTCAGACTTTGGCAACTCAACAAGTATTGCTGAAACCAAACGAAGCCTGCGCCTTAATCGTAGATGGACGGATTGGAGATGTACTTACTGAAACCTTGCTCAAGAGCATGGCAGGAGGATTTAGTAGGTGGCTTGGTGACAAATTAGGCGTCACTGCAAGTGATAGACGTCTACTATTTGCAATGACCGGGCCAATGGATTATTGGATTCCATTTGAGGGCCAAATCGCAGACGGAGAAAAAGTAACTGGTTTTGCAAACCTTAGATTGAGAATGGATTTGGAAAATGTGCCAAAATTGCTAAACTATTTTGCAAATAACAATCCAACTCTAACCAGAGATGGTCTTATCCAAATCATCGCAGATGAAGTCAAGGCACGCGTTGTAACGCCATCTTTAGCTTCATGTGAAAATGCTGCAGGACTCAGAGATGCCTCTTTCTTAGAGCGCTTCGAAATGTCTGCTGAAAGTGGAATGAGAAATCTTCTTTCTAACTTAGGTTTCACCTTACTCAAAGCATTCCCAATCACCAACCCTACCGATATGGAATTAGTCCAAAGACACAGGGCTGCTGTACAGGCGAAAATCTCTGGAGATGAGGCAAATGTTGAGGTGCAACTCGCTCACTATGCACAAACAGAAGCGCTAACTCTAGCACGCATTGAAGTTGAGAATAATGTGGCAAGAGCACACGCACGCGGACAAGTAACTGTCGAACTAGAAAAAGAATTGAAAGACTTGCGTGCACAAGAAGCGAAGTGGGATGCTGAAGTAAAGTATGAAAGAGACAAGATGGGGATTCGGGTTGATGAAGCTGATGCTAAATCCAAAAGAGCGATGGACATGTTTGCTGAAGTTCAGGCCCGCAAAGCTGAAAGAATTGCAAACCAGCAAGATTTCCAAAAGCAAAGGATGGATTCTCAAAATGAATTCCAAAAAGAATTGATGGAATTGGCGGCAGAACATGGAGCACTAACACCAGAAGTAATCCAGGAAATGTTACGTCAACAGACTGCACAAAAGGCAATTGATGGTTCTGGGGAAGAAGATTCAAACTCTTGAAGAGTTTCTTTTTCCACTAAGGTTTGTCGAACGTTTTCGCAACTAGGGAACTCACCGATTGCATGAATAGGTAGAACTATTCGCCAAGGGTATGTTCAAGCGCCCGTGGAAGTTTTGGCAACCACATTGGCGTCAAAGGGGCAACCTCAAAATATTCTGGTACACAATTGTCACATTACTTTTAGCAATGGCTTTACCCTACTCGATAATTAATCGCATTATGGGCTATTTTGATAAATCGGTATTGGACCCAATAATGCCAATAGATTCGATGGTACCATATATCGGTTGGACATTTGTTGTCTACCTTACTCTCTACTTGTACTATCCAGCTGCAGCATGGTTCGGTAGAGATAGTGATGAAAAGGTACGTGAAATGTTTGCTTTTTACCAAGCTCTGTTCGTTATGACGTGGGTGATTAATTTGATTTTCATACTATTCCCAACAGAAATCTACATCCGCGACCAAATTCCAGCCGATGTACGTGCGGGAGAAGGATTCTGGGGATTCTGGTTTGGGGATTTAATGCACAAGACGGATATGCCATACAATGCATGGCCTAGTCTGCATGTAGTTCAATCTTTGATGATAGTGATGTTACTGCGATATTGGAAAATAATCTATGGATGGAAGGAAGTTATGGCATGGATAGCATGGGTTGCACTTTGCATATCGGTGATGACTACCAAACAACATTTCTTCTTCGATCTTGCTACTGGAATAGTTACAGGAATTGCATGTTGGTATTGGATGTGTATTCCTGCGATGGAATCCTCTTCAAATGAAGAATGGATTCAAGCATTCCCAAGTAAGCCTTGATTAATTTTACAATCATGTCGGTTTGTAAAATGGTTAGGTAGAAAATAGTTCAAATTCGATTTGAACTAATCAGATTTGTAAATTATTGAAACCGATTGATTCACATTAATGTAATCTTGACCTTCATCATAATCAATACTCAAATCATGAATTAGTTTAGTATTGAAATGAATCGTGTTCCATGTAACGGATTCGCCATCGTTTACCTTGTCGCTATTGCGTTGGCAAGTATCTCCATTTTCATCGGTTATTTTCCAAGTAAACTGTACTGACTGGCCGCCCCCTACATCTTCGATTAGACTTGGATTTTCAACCGTTGATTTGATTTCTATCATTGTTGGATGCTCTCCCCCATTACTTGGAGAGGGGTCAAAAGTCAGTGTGCGGGGGTTGCTAGTTTCCTCTTCAATCCATTCAATTCGTAAATCGATCCTAATAGTCATAGTAAGATTTTCTTGATTTTCTCCATCATCCATAGCATAAACAATTACATCATAAATTCCATGTTCTGTAAATTCAATTGGGATCAAAGAACCTGATTGCGCGCTAATCTCTACCGGGCCTCTACCGTCACCAATTTCGATTCCAAATAATTCTAGTTTTTCCCCTGATTTAGTTTCAGAGAAATCAAAAATTAGTTCTACAGGTTCTGTCGAAATTTTGTCACCATCTGAATATGATTCTATAACTGTACCATTCAATGCGGAATAACTCACAACTAATTCTAGTTCTCGTTTATCTTCATCAAAAGATAGGCATCCTGAAAAACTGAGGCAGAGCAACAAAATCAAGGTTGTCCCTATTCTGAATCGCCCCATATTTGACTCACTTTCCAAGCAATATAAAATTGCAATTCAAGACTGTGTATATGAATTACCCAACATAGGTTGTTTCTGAAATTTGCACGATAGATTAAATTGCTTCGGGCTTGCTCATATTATTGATGGAGGAGCGCCTGTCGACTAAATCAGAGGATGCTAGTCAAGGCATCAGTTCGATGGTAGTATTCATCGCCATCGTCCTTATGAGTTCAATAATTTCTGGAGTTATTGTCGGTTTTGGCGGAAAGGTGTTTTCTGCTACCAAAACCGATGCAGAGCAAAATGTCCCGAGCCTCAAAGGAATTGTCAACATCATGGTACTAGAAATATCTAGTTTAGGAGTGGCGACTGATGAAATCCATATCGTTTTCGAATTGCCATATGTAGAAAATGTCGTGGGGGATGAGGATGTTTCATGGGTCGTCATGTGCCACCCTACCGGTACGACTAATGTCCATTTTGATGAAGGTAATTTCGATAGAGCCACTGAATTAGATGGCGACGGAAATACACAAGCCGCATTGACTGAATTTGAACCAGCAGTAGGATACCGGATGATTATTCAATTGAACGATTGCGACTTAGATGATGTTGAAGAGGCGCGTTTGGTATTGATGGTAGATAGAGGTCGAACTCAGGAATGGGTAATGAATATCGGTAGTTCTCCCTACCAAGGAAAGGACTTAAATTGAGGTGAAAATGTGCGAAGAAATAGAGTGAAATCTGATTTCCATTGCGCTGTAGGAATCGGTGCAATGATTTTGTTCATAGGTATGATTTTACTTGCAACGGTTGTTTCATTTACAATTATTCATCTAACTGAACGACTCTCACAAGATAGCCAAAATACTGCCGAAGATGTTCGTCGTGATGTTGCAAATTCTGTTATAATCACTGGGGCATGGGTTTACGATAACTATGATGACATGCTTTTCATGATGGAATTTGGCGCCACAGGAGACCCCCTTACTCGTGAAGATGTGTTGTATGTGTTGACCTGCACTGAAAATGATGGAGACTTCTTTTACCGTTCAGCAGCCTTGGGAAATTCAAATGGAGGTTCTCCAATTTATGTTTGGGAAGTAGGAACTGAAGGGCCTGTAAACAATCCTACATTTACCAATGTTAACAATTTCCAGCCAGGTGCTAGATACTTCTTCACCCTTGATGGTGGTACGCAGGCTAATCCTGGAGGTGATCAATGTGGACCTGTACACCTTGATACAGAAGGAATATCTGCAAATCTCTGGCTACATATTCCTAATGGTCCTTCTACACACCAAATTCTGACATTATCAAATGGTCAAGAAATTGGCTCTCAAATAATTTGAGATTCAGGTTACATCCAACTTGCAATCAGTTCAGGTTGAGTCAAGTAGAACGTCAAAGCAATACCTGCCATCATCATCATCCATGCACCAATTGCCTTGATTAAGCCAGTTGAGCGCCTTAGAATGTTGATGAAACGTTGTTGTCCTAAGCCAACAACAGTAGTTACTGTGATCATCAATAAACTCACTGATAACATTAGCCCAGCCAAACCTGTCCATGTTGCGGCACCACCAATCAAGGCAAGGTAAGCAATGAATGGAATAACTGCTGCTGCGGTACAATCGATAGATGCAGCGGAATATCCAATTCCCCAGAGATACATGTTACGCTTAGGAGTAAATCTGTCATCCATTTCTGTGGTAGAATATTTGTCGACTAACTTTTGCACGAAACCAAGCAAATGTGCGGTTCCTCCAGTTAACATGAACGCACCAAGAACAATCAACAGAATGGCAACTCCTAATGCGAAGTAATGTAACACACCTGATAGATTGATGATGCTTCCAAGTCCAAGAACAAGGATTCCAATAATTGCAAAGAAAGTCAACTGACCCAAGGCGGCTAGTCCTCCCAATATCCAGTGAGGAGGCATCTTACTATCCAGTTTACCCGCTTCAATCAATTCATCTTCACGCTGACCAAGGCCGACATAATATGAGATGTAACCAGGTAGGATTGGGAAGGCGCAGGGTGAGAAGTAAACCAACACACCAAGCAATAACCCCATTGTGAAAATCGCTCCGGCTGAACGATCTACTTCTGCTAATGAGAACCGCATGTCTTCAGCTTCTCCATCAGCAGCAGCCAAAACTGCTGAATCAAAATCTCCCCAACCACCGGTAGGAGTGCCAGAGTTCTCTTTAGCAACAATATACCCCTCATGGTCAATCACCAAAACGACTGGAATCGCTTGGGCTTGATATTCTTCAACCATGTCTCCACGAGTGAATTCTATTATCTCCCAAGTTATATTGCCCTCAAGGGTGGTATCGATTGTGAAATTTACAGATGTATTTTCGTGAATTGTCAATTCGATGTCATCAACATCAACATCTAAATCATCATTATCTTCAAGGCCTTGCCCTACGTCAAAACAAGATACCTCTTTCGCAGAATTGTTGACTTGGGCTTCAATACAGTATGTTCCATCATCTAAATCGACTTCTGATGAATTACCTCCAGAGTGAATCACATCAGACTTGAGTACTGAATCAGTCTGTCCTGTTGCAACAATCCATGGCATGTGTGAATCCGAATCAGAGTCCCCAAATGTGTTGTTTAGCATATTTAGAGATTCGACTGAGTACCACATTCCAACAGAAATAATGATTATCTCATAATCTCCATTATAGTTACGCCACTCGTCAACTTTGGTTTCTAAATGCGCTTGGACAAGATGGCAATTTGCACAATCAATCGCCATAAAATCAACGATTACAACATTGCCCCTATGGTCCGATAACTGAAACCATCCTGTCTGGTTTACGAAGTCGGCTTCTTCCAAAGAACGATTGACTGTTTCAACCTCAAAATCAGGAGCTAGGCGGATATTATCTCGATCTACACCATAACCCGATGATGCCAAATCGAACATTGAAAGTCCTGCATAACCAATTATCGAGAATAACACTATTCCAATACCTAGTGCTTTCCAAGTTGTTGAATCTTTGAAAACGCCGAGGTCAATCCCGAACCTTTCCTTCAGACCCATGTTGCTGGGCTAAAGAATACGAGTTATGAAACTCTCGCAACTATTGAATCAAACTTCATTGAAGAACTTTCTTGCCTTTTCCTGCCCAAAGAACAATCTTGAAGCAGATTCCACCGACTATAACTCCTACTGCAGCGCACAAATATAGCCAAACTGCTTCATCAGCCCCGGCAATAGCCGCATCGATTAGCACATAGAGAAGGAGAATGCCAGATATTGCACCAATCGCACCACTGATGCCTAGACCGGCAGCCATCACTCCAATTTTCTTAGCGAGGTCCACGACCTTACGTGAACTAAGTTAGTGATAAGTCTTGAGGGATGAAATCATCCCGCATGTTCGAGGTCTCTAGACATGGAATACAAGCGGTACAGAGCATCATTTTCAATCAACCAATCAATGATTTCTACAGGGATCAATGCTGACATTACCTCTTTTTGAGCATCTTTTTCATAAACCGTAGATAACATCTTCAAAGTGGCTCTCACTCTCCAACCCTCAAGTGATTCACGATTTGTCAAATCAACCCATTCGACGGAGAAATTGGCTTGTTCATACAATTGCTTAGTTGCCTCATCACTTGTCACCAATATTCCTTCACCATGATATTTTGTTGCGTGTTCTACCCAATTTGGAGGGTCGTTTATGTCTGGGATTTGCACAATTGTTGCTTCACGTTCACCCAGCCATGCCCTAATCATCGCTTCTCTCTCATCCGCATCCCAGGGGTTATCCATACTCGCTTCTGCTTCACTAGAACCGATTGCGATTACAGTAGGTCCCTTCTCTAAAGCGGCTCCGACTAAATGTGCATGACCTTTGTGAAAAGGTTGGAATCGTCCTAGCACAATATGCATAAAAATCACTCAAAATATGATTCTACATCTACATCTGGTAATTCAAGTCCAAAATCTTTGAAGCAAGCAAGCATTCTCTTACAACCTTCAATCATTTCTGAAACTGGTGTCTCTCCCATACTTCCAATTCGAAACATCTTACCCTTGAGATGGTCTTGAGCACCAATGACTTGAGTGTCATATTCGTCTTTCAATCGTACGCGCCAATCATCGTTAATCCCTTCTGGATACATGATTGCTGTTACCGTTGTTGAACGGAAAAACTCGTCAGCCAATAACTCGAAACCTAGACTGGTGAATAATGCTCTTACACCTTTGGCCATCAATCTACAGCGCTGCCATCTTTGTTCCAAACCTTCCTCTTTCAGGCCTTCTAGGGCAGCAGCCCAACCCATTGCAGGATTGATTGCTGGAGTCCAAGGAGTTTGGTCATCATCGCCTTTCTTCAATGCAGACAAAATATCTAGGTAATATGTCGGATTAGAATCATCTTGGTTTCTAATCGCATTACATCTGTCGATAAAATGCTGACTGACTGCGATTGCTGCGATACCGCTTGGGCCTGCTGTACACTTTTGTGCTCCTACAACCACTGCTTCTGCACCCCACTCTTCGGGATAGACCGGTAGGCCACCAACGCTAGTGATTCCATCAATGATGAATGCGACATTGTGTCGTTGGCACATCTCAGCTAGTTCCACTGCATCTTGAGTGATTCCAGAAGAGGTTTCATTGTGACATACCGCCAATGCTTCCCAGTTGCCTCTAGCCAACTGCTCTTCGATTTCACCTAAATCGAACGCTCGGCCCCATTCATATTTCAAGTGCTTAACATTGCAGAATCGAGAACCCATTTGTGCGACTCGTTCTCCGAACTTACCATTGGTAGGAACTAAGACTCGATCATTTGGCCTGAAACGATTTGCCATCACCATTTCCATAGCGGCTGTTCCTGAACCAGAAACTACGACTACTTTGTAGCCATCACTTCCAGTCCAAGACTGATTTTTCCGCTCATCAGAGGACGGTGACAAGTTGAATGCATAACGCAATCCGCTATTTAATCGGGCCATTACATCACGGAACTCTGTTCCCCTTGCAGTAATTGTTGGACTTGCCATTGCCTGCAAACATGCTTGGCCCATTCTGACCGGGCCGGGTACCAAAAAGCAGTCTCCATCATGACCCATGTTTGACCCGACACGCTCCCGGTTCAATAATTGAACTACATACCGTCGCTCTGAAGAACTCGGCGCCCATGGCATAGAATATGCTGACTGTGGGTATTGCAATGTTGCAAGGCGCGCGTCACGAGCACATGCATTCAATTCAGAAGGCATCTCAACATCTTGGAGTAGAAACAACAATTCGAGAATTAAGAAAGTCAAGCGATGTAGAGGGAGTGGATGCCTTGATTTTACCAGGTGGTGAATCCACAGCGATGAAGATTGCTAGCCGTTCCGAGGATCTTTATTCGAAAATTTGGGATGCCATCCGTGATTCTAATATTCCAGTTTTGGGTACTTGTGCAGGAGCAATTCTTCTTTCACAACAAGACTTGATTGAGACTTCAATTGAGCGCAATGCATTCGGAAGACAAAGAGAAAGTTTCCAATCAGAAATTAAAATCAGCCTCGAAGGGGACTCGATTTTCCCAGGCGTATTCATCAGAGCACCTAGATTTTTGCAAGGTAGCAAACACCCTATTGCTTGGCTAGGTGAAGAGGTCGTTGGAGTGCTTGAAGGTAAGAAAATGGCACTAACTTTCCACCCTGAACTAACCGAAGATTATCGGTTCCACATTTGGCTATTAAACCAAGCAATAATGGCTGATTGAATTTAACTGACCGTTGAGTTCAAACCCTAGATGCCAAACCGAATTAGCATGCACCTACAGATGGCTAGTGAAATCACCCCGCCTGAACAAGGCGAGGCTGAGGGATGCATTCAGTGCCAAAGGGGTAGTAAATTGGTACTCTTCGTCACTGGAAAGTGCCATTGGGGTTGTGATTATTGCCCACTCTCAGACAATCGAAGAGAGTCTCCAGATATGTTTGCAAATGAGAGACGGTGTTCAACATTCGATGAGGTAATCGAAGAAGGCAAAGCCATGAGAGCTACTGGTACAGGAATTACGGGTGGAGACCCTATGCTCGATTTTGAAAAGACTGTTGAGGCCGTTATCGCTCTCAAAGAAGCATTTGGAGAAGAGCATCATATCCATTGCTACACTTCAATTCCAATAAAGCCAGACCAAGCCCAAGCTTTGGGAGATGCTGGCTTAGATGAACTAAGATTCCACCTTCTAGATCTCAGCCTAGAGAGATACTTAGAATCTGTAAATGCATCAGATGCAGCAGGAATTTGTGTAGGCGTAGAATTGCCTGCAGAGCCGGACAAAGAGGATAGGTTACAAGCACTATTGCTAGAATTAAACGATTCTCCAGTGCAATTTCTAAATCTGAATGAATTGGAGATTACCGTTGGAAATCAAGAAAATATGGATGTGAGAGGATTCAATCTTGCTGGTGGAATTACCGCTGCAGCGGAAGGTTCTGCTGAACTGGGTAACAAGTTGAAAAAAGCAGCAGAGGGAATGAGTTTTCATGTGAAATTTTGCACTGCTACATACAAAGATGCAGGGCAATTGAGAAATCGGTTTAGACGTAGAGCAGAAGCAACTCTTCGACCATATGAGATTCTATCAGATGATGATACAATATTGTTTGGAGCAATACCCTGTTCGCTTGAGGATGCATCTGGCGATGTCAAGGAATTGTCAGAAACACTAGGATTGATTGAGGGGTGGATAAGATATGATGGGGCTACGCAACGAATTGAAATTCCATTATCAGCAGCCGAAGAAATTGCAGAACACCTCAGTGTACCCGTTCAAATGATTGAAGTTCACCCTACCCACGAACGACTAGAAGTTGGAATCGTTCACCTCAATGAATATCGTTAATCATTGGTCTGAAGCCACAACTACTCTTGCTGGGATAAGAACTCTGTCTTTGTACATGTAGCCGGCTTCTAATTCGTCGATAACCGAATTTGCTGGAAAATCTTCAGAAGGAGGAAGTGTGGTAATCGCTTCCATCCTCGTAGGATCAAATTTAGCATCTTTAGTCTCGATTCTAGTTACTCCGTCGCTAGATAACTCGGACCACATTTTCGAGCGAATAAGGCCCAAGCCCTCGTCTTCACTTGCTGATAATGCACGGTCTATATCACCGAGAACACTGAGCATTTTTCTGGCCATTCCCATTCCGCCATATTGCAGTGCAGTGGCCTTTTCCGACATCAACCGCTTGCGGACATTTTGAATCTCTGCATCTCGATAAGAAATCTCCTTTTCTGCAGATTCTGCACGCTGAATTGCTTCTGTTAATGGGTCGATTTCCTCAACAATTTCTGAAGCAATTTCTTTATCGTCTGGAACGTCAGAATTTGTTTTGTCTACAACTACCTCTTCTTCGTCCATGACATATCCAACCACAAGTCGTTTTTCAATTTCACGAATCCAAAAGGTTACCAAGATTCCAATCTCCATGCCCCCATAACTTTGCATCGAGGTGTTCTCTCCCCAAAATCTGGACATATTGATTCTGATTTACGGCATAATGTAGATTTCTAGAATTTCGATCATGTGCCTCGAAAGTTGGAATTATTCGTGGATCCTTATTCTCGTCCAATGTCTCCCCCATATCCTTACGCCTTTGCATCCAATCTGCGCAGACTTTCTCTGAATATTCAGATTCTCCCATCTGGGACAAGGATTCTCTTAGCCCTTCCCAAATTTCATGTGAATACATCTCTTCTACATTGCCTAATTCCCTTCCAATAGCATTCTCTATGTACAGGAAACATCTTCCCTCCCAAGCTTCCCAATGACCTACACTAGACCATTCGACCAACTTCAGTAAAGCATCATGTGCATTGTTGGTTGACATGACTTCACGTACGGTTCCTTGACCTGAAATATGGTCGGCTAAATCTAGGAATTCCGCTTCGCAATCGATATCAAAATCCCTGCTGAGTTTAGTATCGGCAGTGGGCCTAGATGAACGTAGAGAACTTTTGTTCATTTGTGATACAAAATGGTTCCAATCCATCTCAAGGAGATTTTTCAAAACTTCGCCATCAACCAGATGAAGGCGCATTTCAATCCCCATGATTGATGCGTGTAAGGCAATACACATCATTCCATCGGGACTTGGTTTGTATCTATACAATGTTGAAAACATCTCTCGATGAAAGACGGCATAGAGTCAATTAGAGGGTCATCGTCTCTATTGAATCCCAAAGTTCCCTTGCCGATTCGTCTTTGAGATAAATCTCCAATTAGGCTATTATTTTCAAAAATTGGCATCACATAAACTCCAACATGCTTACGCTGAACGCATATACCCATGAAAGGACGGCTAGTAGGCGTGTAAAGGCGATAGTATCCATCTTCATCCTTCACAACTCGTAAGAATGGTTCATATTTCACAAGCATATCCTTTAGCATGAAGAATAGCACTGCTAGTTCTGTATTCTTCATGTGAGACTCCAATAGGTGATAGCATTCAAAAATACCCATCCGCCCGTTGTTAATAGGAGGGGTGTGATTGGCTACCATCAAAGAGCAAATTCAGGCCCTCTATGATGAGATTAATAAGACTCAGAAAAACAAGGCCACAAATGCCCATATCGGTAAATTGAAAGCCAAAATTGCTCAATTGAAATCGAAGGAAGAGAAAATTGCAGCCTCCGCTAAAGCAGCAGGTCCAGCCAAGGGATTCGAGGTAAGAAAATCAGGGGATGCATCGGTGGCTCTGGTCGGTTTTCCCTCTGTAGGTAAATCCACTTTGATCAACAAAGTTACAGATGCTAAATCTGAAGAAGGAAACTTTGCATTCACAACTTTGACTTGTATTCCTGGATTGATGGAACATCGCGGTGCCAAAATACAGATTCTTGATTTACCAGGTCTAATCAAAGGTGCTGCTGAAGGAAAGGGTCGAGGTAAGGAAATTCTAGGTGTTATTCGCTCATGTGATATGGTCCTATACATTGTAGACCCATTCCAAGATGCTCACTTCAAGGTATTACACCGAGAATTAGAAAATGCGGGAATAAGACTCAACCAAGTCAAGCCACCGGTATTTGTTAAGCGAGTTGACAGAGGTGGAATTGATGTGCGCACCACTGTTGAACAAACCTATCTCACTCCAGAAGAAATGGGCGATATTATTCGCTCATTCGGATATACTTCGGCTATTGTAACCCTAAGAAAGGATACTACCGCTGAAATGCTAGTCGATACATTAGCCGGTAGCCGTGTGTATTCTAAATCTGTAGTCGCGGTAAACAAAATCGATATCGCCAGCGAGGAAGAAATTAGTTCAGCCGAAAAATCCCTACCTCAAGACTGGCCAATTATGCGCATTTCTGCTTTCAAAGGTACAGGCCTAGATGAACTAAAGGATTTCATCTACGATAACCTTGGATTCATGAGTATCTATCTCAAGCCGCAAGGCCAAGAAGCAGATATGGAAGAACCACTAATTGTCAAGGACGATTCAACGGTTATGAATGTGTGTAACAATCTGCACAGAGATTTCGTTCGCAAATTTAGATTCGCTCGAGTCAAAGGGCCATCTGCTAAATTTGACTGGCAAAGAGTGGGTCTAAGACACCTGCTAAAAGACGGAGATATACTCTCCATCATTGTAAAAAGATAGAAGTCACTTCTTTAGACACTTCTCGCAAACACCATTTTTTGAGTGATAATTGCAAATCGGTTTACGACAGCGTTTGCAGTTATGCGAGGCGGTTCGGCCACAGTC
>CAZEXE010000017.1:0-30529 GCA_964516645.1 uncultured Candidatus Poseidoniales archaeon | reverse complement strand
TGACACCCGGGTCACGTGGGGGCGAGACATCGACGTCCGCCTGTGGGAACCCATGAGCCGGCTGAGCCGCCCCTTGGCTTTCGGACCGCCATTTGCGATTTGCGGAAGAGGGCACGCAAACTCCCCTCCTATCCCAACGGGCCGTATGGTTCGACTATTTTGAACCCACCGAATGTCATCCCTCGGCTGCTTCTTCATATTTTGACGGACAACTAGTCTTGATTACATCCGCTTCAAAGACCCATTCTCCACTCTTTTCTACAAGCACGCCTTCAGCGTAAACCGTACGATTATCATCCAAACCATTTGAAACTGTAGCTTGGCTAAAATCGATGCTTAGTTCCTCAAATTCACCATGCAAAATGAATGTGTAAGCTGAGTTATCAATAGTACCATCCAAAACTTCGCCTCTAATTGCGATTTGCCGGCCTTCAAGACTGTCTGGGTCTTCCATTACCTCATCAACAGTTCTTGTGGCCTCAGGTGTGCTTATCAGTAATGTTGCGGCTAATGCAACTGTAAGAACACCTCCGATAATTAACAACCTTACCCGATGCGTAAACAAATCAACGCCTCCTAGCAAATCCAACCGCTTGGTCGATATTTGTCAATCCTTTGGACTTCAGTTTTTTATCAAGTCCGTTTACAATTTCCTTGATGACACCTGCTCCTTTGAAAACCATTGAAGAATAAATTTGTACCAAACATGCACCATTGGAAATTTTCTCCCATGCATCATCTGCACTTGAAATTCCACCCACTCCTATTATTGGCCACTCGCCTTCAGTATGGTCTGCTATCAGACGAATCACTTGAGTAGATCGAGACTTCAAGGGCTGACCCGAAAGTCCACCTGTTTCAAGCATTATGCCTGACTCCTCGGGTCGAGAAGTAGTGGTATTGGTTGCCACAATTCCTGCACAACCAAGTTCTCTTGCTGTATCTACTATCGATTTGATTTGCATGTCCTCTAAATCAGGAGAAATTTTTACCAATACAGGTTTCATTCCAGAATACTCTTGAACCGCTTCAATTATTCTTGCCAAGTCGTCGTCTTTTTGCAATTTCCTAAGGTCTGGCGTATTTGGTGAAGAGACATTGATAACGAAGCCATCAACATAGGAACCACATCTTTCAACGGTTTTTGCATAATCTAAATGTGCATCTTCAAGGCTAGTGGATTTCGATTTACCCACATTCAAGAAAAGTGGGATTCCTGGTTTCTTACATTTAGCCAGATTTGATGCTATCTTTTCGCTACCTAAATTATTGAAGCCCATTCTATTGACAAGTGCCTTATGCTTAGAAGATCTAAACATTCTCGGCTTTGGATTTCCCATTTGCTCATGTTCGGTAATTCCTCCAACCTCTATGAATCCAAAACCAAGAGTTTCCCAACCCCGCATTGCCTGAGCATTCTTGTCCATACCGGCCGCTAATCCAAGCGGATTTGGAAATGTCAATCCTAAACGACTAGTATCTACTCGCCTAGGACGATAAAGAACACGTAGGAACAACCTGCCGAATACTGTGAAAGTTGCGAGTCTCAGCGCTAACAAGGCTCGACGGTGAGCCTTTTCGCTATCCATAAGCGCCACGAATGGGCGCACAAATAGTGAATATCCTAGCCCCATTACTCTTCTCTCGCAAAGGACATCCTTCAAATCTTGCCCTGTAATGGGCCGCAATATGGACATGAGTGACCCCCGGTGGCTATCGCTGCGTGAGGCTGCGCGCAGATTCTTGAGAGAAGATGGGTGCACACTTTCGATTCCAGCAGAATTTATCGCAGAGGCATGGAAAATTGTTCAACTGGTGTCAGATTTTGTCCCCTCGAAAATTGAACTCCCCACTGTGGTTGAAGGGGATTTAGGAATAATCGGCCTAGCACAGATTGGAGGGGATGAGCCTCCTACTGATATTTGCTGGGTTCCTGATTGTGGATGGAATGAGTTTTCTGAGCAAATTGTAGAACTTCTCGAAGCCGGATATCCAGGTTGCATTGGTTGTGGAGGTCCCGGTGCTGAAGAAGAGTGGGATGAAGTGTTTCGGAGACGCCAGTTTTTGACATAAAAAAATACCATCAATTTTGACAGGTACTATAGTACCTGTAAGAAAACCGACAAAACCGAGCCTTCAAGTATCGCCGATTTTCCCGGCCCAAATCATGCCGGTCGTTATCATTGCTGAAAAGCCTAGTGTGGCGGCCGATATTGCCAAGGTCCTAGGCATTAATTCTAAACAAGATACTCACTGGCAATCAGATGAAATCTGGGTAACATGGGCTGTTGGACATTTATTGGAATTGAAGACACCTGAGGAATATGATGAGGCTTTCAAAAATTGGAGAAAGTCAATCGATAAACTTCCATTCATACCTGATGACTTCCAACTCAAGCCAATTACAGGTCGAGGTAATAACAGGAAACAATTGACTGCAATCAAAAAAATGATTACATCAAAACAGTGCACTGAAGTTGTAAATGCTTGTGACGCCGCTCGTGAAGGGGAACTGATCTTTAGACGGATTATCGAGTTCGCCAAAGTAAAATGTCCGACTAGCAGAATGTGGTTGCAATCTCTAACCACTGACGCGATACAAACAGCATGGGACAATAGAGCCGCTTCCTCTGATTTTGAACCCCTTCGTGACGCTGCAGTTTCCAGAGCTGAAGCCGATTGGATAATTGGGATGAATGGTTCAAGGGTTGCTGCAACATTCTTACGAACCAGTAGAAACGACAAAAAATCTCTTTCCTTGGGTCGTGTTCAAACCGCTACACTTGGAATGATTGTTGACCACGAAATCGCAATACTTTCTCACAATCCAGCACCGTTCTGGGAACTCGAAGCACAATTTGAGAGTGGCGATGCGTCATGGAGTGCAAGATGGGAGCGTGCTGGGCACAAGGATGATCCAGAGAAGCCAGAAGCAAAAGCACACCGTATCATCGAGGCCAGCGAAAAAGAAATACTGGAAGAACTATTAGAAAGCGAAGGTGATTTTACAGTCGCACAATCCGATAGAAACTCCTCAGAAAAGCCACCACTCAACTTCGATTTAACGAGTTTACAGAGGGAGGCAAACAATCTGTGGTCTTGGTCCGCAAGACGTACTCTTTCCGTTGCACAAGAATTGTATGACACTCACAAACTTACAACGTACCCTAGAACCGACTCAAGATTTTTGCCAGAGGACATGATGGAACCGATTTCCAAAACCATTCGGCAATTGGGTGCTCAAGACAAATTGAATCCACACTCTCAGCGATTGATAGACAATGGTCTGAAAAATGTAAAAAGAAATTTTGACAATGCCAAAGTTTCTGACCACTACGCAATCATACCAACTGGAAAATTACCAACAAGTGGCATGAGTGCAGATGCTGTAAAGTTGTATGAACTAATCGCACGACAATTCCTTGCGTCTTTCCATCCAGAATCTGTGTGGAAAGTAGAAAAGAGAACTGCAACCAAAAAAGGCCATAATTTCCTCAAGGAAGCAAGAAGCCTAACCACACCTGGGTGGAGAGCGGTTCGTCCAAAGAAGCAGGCATTACCTGATGGCTGGGGGACATTACCAGCAAACCCAGGGCCTGCAACCCTAACTTCACACGAATTCAAGGAAGAGAAAACCAAACCACATGGTCGTCTAAAGGAAGCAGGATTGCTCAGATTGATGGAACACGCAGGTAAGAAAATCGAAGATGAAGATTTGGCTGCTGCAATGAAAGGAAAAGGACTTGGAACACCTGCTACAAGAGCTGAAACTATTGAGAAATTAATCTCAAGAGAATTCATCGGGCGAGGCAAAGGTGGCTCATTGAGAGCTACGCCTCATGGAATAAGGATGATCGATATCCTCAGGAGAATTCCAGTGGTTTGGATTACTTCTGCAGAATTGACTGGAGATATGGAATCAAAACTTGATGGAGTACAAAAAGGTACGAATCAGAGGGATTCATACATGACTGAAGTCAGAGAGAGGGTTCAGGAATTGGTTGACCGAATAAAGAATCACGATAGGTCTCAGCTTTATTCTTCGGAGGAACCGCTAGGAACTTGCCCAGTTTGTGGATCAAATGTTGGTGAAACCATATTGTCATACATTTGCGAAAAGAATGAGGGGAGAGATAAAGGATGCTCATTTGTAATGTGGAAGGATGCAAGTGGACGTTGGTTTGATCGGGAAACTGCATCTAGACTGCTAGATGTCAAAACAATCGAAAATCTCCATGGCTTTTTCTCGATGAATGGTGATGGATACGAAGTCTCTGTCAACATCGATGCAGAAGGGAACGTTGTAATCGCTGGGAGTGCTGCAGAAACATCAGATACTGATGATGCTGAACTTTGTGCATGCCCTAAGTGTGATCAAGGAACGATTCGCATTGGTGAATCAACATATGCCTGTGACAATGCTGAATGTACATTCAGAGGACTTGGAAAAAATATATGCAAGCGAGATATTTCTGTGGATGAAGCTAAGAAAATTCTCACAGAAGGCAAGTCTGATTTGATTGAGGATTTTACTTCTAAACGTGGTAAGCCATTCCCTGCTTATCTTGTGCTGGAAGCAAAAAAGGTCGGATTTGAATTCCCTCCTCGCGCCCCACCGGCAGATGCTACAAAATTCCCAGTAGTCGAAGGGATTGTAGGGTTGTGTCCCAAACATAATGTAGGAATTATTGAAACTGAAACGCATTACCAGGCTGAAGAAAATACTGAAGGATGCAAAATTTCTCTTTTACGTGAAGTGAGCAAACGAACCATCACTCGAGAAGAGGCAAAGGCTATGGTCGAAAACCGAAAAATCGGACCATTCGATGACTTCACTTCAAAGGCTGGAAAGCCATTCAGTGCAAGCCTTTACCTGAAGGGTGATGAAAACGTCGGATATCGCTTCGCAAAGAAGTGAAGCGGCACAACCTTGACATTGTTTAGGGTCACAGACCAGCACGATGTACCAAGTTGTCATTATCGGTGCCGGCCCAGTTGGCGGACGATTGGCAACTGAATTATCCTCGCGTGGAATTTCAACCTTGATGATTGAAGAGCATGCCGAAATAGGCAGACCATTCCAGTGTGCAGGTCTTGTAAATCCCCCTGCTATGCAAATGGTGGGTCTTGAAGACACAATTATGCAAAATGTCGATGGTGCATTGATTCATTCTCCATCTGGAATCATGGTACCCGTGGGCAAGGATGGAAAAGTTCGAACCCATGTAGTTTGTAGAAAGAAATTCGACCAGGCCGTGGTCGCTCAAGCTATGGAGGCAGGCGCACACCTGTGGCTGCTATCCAAACCAATTGATGCAGAGGTAACCAAAACTGGAGTCGATTTGAAAGTTGAGCGTGAAGGTGAAATTGTGAACCTCAAATGCAATCTGCTCATTGGTGCAGATGGAGCCCACTCTTGGACTAGAAGATATTTCAAAATGGGTAGACCAAAAGAAATGATGATTGGTTTTCAATCAGATGTTAGTGGGCTATCTGGTAAAGATAATTGGTTGGAAATGTATACTGGTAGAGATGTTGCCCCAGGGCTATTTGCATGGGTCATTCCAACTGGCAACAATACTCACCGTATTGGGGTTTGGGCAAGACCTCAAGACCTAGAAGGAAGGAGTGTTGAAGAGTGCTATGACACTCTGATTTCTCACCCACTTTGGAAGGACAGATTTGCTGGAATGAAAGAAATCGCTCGCTATTGTGGGCCGGTTCCATGTGGTGTGATACGCAAGCCATTCAAAGACCGAGTAATGGTCATAGGGGATGCTGCAGGAATGGCAAAACCAACTACTGGAGGAGGTATTGGCCCCGGCTTCAGACAAGTCGAGGCAATAATCGATAAATTGGCTGCCGCAATTATTCAAGATAAATTAAATTCAGGTAGTCTGTCATCCGTCTGTAAATCATTTAAGGTTTTCAGAAAGGAGCAAGATAGGGCAAGGGCACTTCGAGATTTACTTGTTACAATTCCTGATGATGAAGAATTGGATGCGCATTTCAAAATGTTCAATCGCCCTGAAATTCTAGAGTTAATCAATACTGAAGGAGATATTGAGCGCCCAGTCCCACTGGGAATGACTCTCATAAGAAAGGTGCCAGAATTCAGAAAATTGGCAATTAAAGCCGGTTTCAAATTACTATTTGCATAGGTGTGATACATGGTCCAAGTAAAGCATCGAATCCGATATCCGCCATTTGAATCTGCAAAATTGAATGCAGATCAAATTCCAGTTGTTGAATATTCATTCAATATCGATGGTCCTGTTATTCCTCCTTTCCAGTTGGGTAAGCATGATTCATGGTTGGTAGAAAGGGTGATTGAAGGAGATTATGAAGCCGATCAAAAATATCATGGAGAGGTGCCACAGATTATTGAAAAACAACGTACCGGGTGGTATTTAATTCCCCATCCTATTCATGCAAAGGCTAGAAATTTTATCAATATTTCAGTTATTGTTTTGCTGATTTGTCTATTCTATTTGTTCACTGCACCAATTCAAGCAGCCTTCGGAGTTCCAACATTTGGAACGGGTAAAGTTCGACTAGGGCTACTTGATTACCCCTTACTCGCAGTAATTGTCGTGCCTCTAATGCTAATACCTATTGCATTGAGAGTCGCAGCGAACTTGGGTGATCTTCAGCGTCAAAAAGAATTCTTGTTTAATTCTCCACCTCACCCCAAAATCACAATCGACCAAATCGAGAGTGGTACAGACCTAAAGGGGAGTATCAAAATCGAAGAAATTCGAGATGATTGGGTTGGAATGAAATTATCATGGAGGGTTGGAATCCTGCCACCTGCTAGACACAAAGTGTTTGCAGCGTTGGGAAGAGATCCCGAAGGTCAACCGCCACCCGGACTAACTACACCCCTTCCACATCATTGGGAAAAGGGACTAGATGATGGCACTGGCATGGGCGAAGATGCCCCCATGGAAAGGCACGATGTCCCTGGTGGTGTATTCTTACGACCGATGCGAATAATGAGTTCCAGTGAGACCATAGATATTGGACTTGAAGGTGGCGATTTCGAGTTAAAAACTCCTAAAGGCGAGTGGCCGGGAACTGTATATGGTGGCTTAGTTCGAGTACACTGGGAATTGATTGTAAACATAGAAAGAAAGAACAGTGGACCTCTTCTATGGGTTGAACCGTTAACAATTCTTCACAGAAAAGATGCAATTGTAAACGAAGATATCTCGATTTCTGATGGTCGAACTGAAAGTGATGCATTGTAAATGAAAGGATTCATTTGCTTATCCTATAGTCAGCGTGTATGGAGCGCAGGGCACTCAGTGCTATTTTCCTAACACTCATCATGCTTCTATCCGGTTGCCTCGGCTCAGATGATTCCGGCCAAAAGATTGTCGAAACCGACACACAGGAGGAAATTCTTGCCAACTTATCTCTCTCGATGACAAATAACAATCCATCTGTTGGAGATATCGTTGTGATTGAGGGTTTGGCAGTTATTGAACCGAAACAATCAGGCTATTTCTTTGAAGTTGACTTAATCACTCCTAGTGGAATTCGCCAAATAGAAACTACCCTTAGCAATACAGATGATGGATTTCGCCTAATATTCATGCCAGATGAACCTGGAGGTTGGATGGCCGTTGCACGTTTGATTATTGGTGAGCTCGATGATTCTGTTAAGAGTCAAATCGAATTTAATGTAGCCGCACCCGAAGAAGGTTCAACCGTACTGTCAGTTGATTCAATCATCGAGATGGATTCTTCCGCACCACTATCATTTAGCGGTAAGGTATTCCATTCTACACCTTCCTCATGTAGTGTTAGCGATGGCGAAAATACCCAATCTGTTTACGATGATGGAGAATTTACTCTTGGACAGGGTATTGTTGAAGAATCCTACAATGTTACACTTACTGCAACATGTGGCATTTGGACTGAAAGCCAAGATAGTAGAACCGTCAGAGTAATTCTGTTATCAGGAAATGACATGGATGGCGATGGAATTCCTGATAATTCGGATTCATGCCCAAATGGGTATGGAGAGGATGACGGGTGGAATCCAAACCCAGGCACTGATAGAGATGGTGATGGTTGCCATGATTTTGAAGAAGACCTCGATGATGATAACGATTTGATTCCAGATGTAGATGATGATTGCGCATCCGAGATTGGATGGGTCAGTACTGTTGAAAATGACTACGATAGAGATGGTTGTGCTGATTCTACCGAAGATACTGATGATGATAACGATGGGATAAGCGATGAATATGATTCCTGTCCTAAAGGGGATATTGGCTGGGAGTCGAAGCCATATACAGATTGGGATGGAGATGGATGTCGGGATCTTTCCGAGGACTTAGATGACGACAACGACCTAGTCAACGATACCGTTGATGATTGCTGGAGAGGTCTGTCGAACTGGGTGAGTAATTCTGAATTTGATTATGATGGTGATGGTTGCCATGATGCAAGTGAAGATGAGGATGATGATAACGACGGAGTAAATGATGTCAACCAAACTGGGGTTGTTCTCGATGAATGTCCAAGAACTCCTCTCGATGCACAGGATGTCGATGAGAGGGGGTGTGACGCCACAGAGAGGGATACAGATGGCGATGGAGTGATGGATTCTGACGATAACTGCCCTGGAACTCCCATTGGCAATGTCGTAAACTCAGTTGGGTGCGCAGATTTAGATGGAGATGGTGTATTCTCCAATGTAGATAATTGTGCAAACACTATGACAAAATGGACGCCTGACGCACAGGGTTGTGCGGTTTACCAATTACCAGTTGCCTGGAAAGAAACAGGCCACGGTAACGGTAGAATGGATACCGTTGCTCACTTCTCACTACCTACTTTAGATGGAACTTGGTCATTTAGAAATGAATGGAATGGTGAAGATGTTTACATCTTCTTGTTCAAATATACCGATTCCTCAGGTAATGGAAATAGCGCAGATTGGACAAAGAGCCCTGGTTCAATGATTCGCCAGCTACCAGACAATGCGCACCTATTCTATGGCTCGTTTGACAATTCATATCACAACGATGTTCAGGGAAGAAAAACTGCAGTCTTGAACGCTCTAAATGCTAATGAAGAACTGAAGTGGCAAGACAGAATTCATTACATCGACCAAGATATGTCGTCTGCTAGTGGAGGATTAGGCGATCTAATCAATAACTGGAATTCGCTATACTATGGAATTGACAGATTCCAGAGAGCTCGTGAAATTGGTTCGATATACGCTTGGACATCACAAACCAATGATATCACTCATTGGGCCTATGAGGCTCGTATGTATAATTACGAATTCCCAACTGAAGTTCGAGAAACTGACCCGAATGTCCATTCAGTTACTGTCGTTGATGAAGTATGGCACAGTGGAGGATGGAGTGGAGGATATACCTCGACATACGAAAATATTAGTATGAATCTACCAAATAACATCACCACATATGACACTCTAGAAGTGTTCCACGAACATGCTTGTGAAGAAAGAAGAAATCGCTACTCAAAATCAGACGGAAGTTATGGTGGTTGTCACGAGTGGGATTACTTGGCTTACATGAAAATCTGTGACAGAGATAATGCGAGTATTTGTGGCACTGAATTCATGCGCTGGATTACGACTTATGGCCGAGAAGGGCGCTGGTTAACCGACATCTCTCCCTACCTCTTCATGCTACAGGAAAATGATGTTCGAACTTTCAAGTATCAAGGTGCAAACAAAGGAACAATGACCGTGAAATTATTGTTTTCAGATTGGGATGAAGGTGAGAGAAGCATTAGTGGTGAACAAGTTTTCACTGGCGGACAATTCCGTGGAGAATACAATAACGAATCACAGTACAAACGCCAACACAATTTCACAGCACTAACAGATTATCATAGAGTGAAAATTGTAGCAACGATTACCGGTCACGGATTCAATCAGGACCAAGCAAACTGTGCAGAATTCTGTGACCACGAACACCACTATTTCCTCAACGGTTACCAGGCATACGAATGGCACCCAATAGTACACGATAGTCAAGGTTGCGAGAAGGAAGTTGACAGAGGAGTTGTTGCCAATCAATTTGGTTCTTGGCCGTACGGTCGAGCCGGATGGTGTGCAGGTCAAGACGTCAAGCAGTGGACCTATGACATCACAGATTGGGTTGATAATTCAACAACTAACAATCTACGATACAAGGGATTGTACAATGGCCAAGAGTATGTGCCGCAGGAAACTAATGGTGGTAGCAGAGAAATTAGGGCCAACATTTGGTTGGTATGGTATGCTCAGAACTGAGTTGGTGGTGGCGCTGCCAATTCCGCAAGTTTTGTTTGCGCCTCAGGTGTATCTAACAATTCATATCGCGAGTTACGTCTGCGGGGAATAAACCCTGCACGTATGATTGCATCTTGCAATTCCAATTCGCTCGCCTCGATCTTATTGGTTCCAGATGCAGATACAACATTCTCTTCCATCATAGTAGAGCCTGCATCATCAGCACCGCCAAGTAATGCCATTTGTGCAATTGATAGACCCATAGTAGGCCATGAAGCTTGAATATGTTCAATATTGTCAAAGAATAGCCTAGAGATTGCTATATGGCGCAAATACTCAGTAGGCCCTGCGCCTAATTCGTACTTATTTCGACCATGATTTCTCTTACCATATGTGTTGTTTTCCAATTGCACAGGCCATGCGATGAATGATGTGAACCCGTTAGAATAGTCTGCAATACTACTATCCTGTAGTTCACGAATTCGGTGCATATGTTCTACCCGATTCTCAATACTCTCTCCAAACCCAAACACATTGGTAGCACTGGTAATCAAACCAAGCGATTGAGCCTCTTGCATCACTCTAAGCCAATTATCCGGTGAGCCTTTCTTTGGCGAGACATCCATGCGGACAGATTCTACCAACATCTCTGCCCCACCTCCTGGCAAACCATGCATTCCAGCCTGCTTTAGGTGGCTCAGAACTTCAAAGGTCGAGAGACTTGCAACATCTGCAATTCCTTCGATTTCAATTGGTGAGAAACAATCCAAGTCAATCGAAGGGTGTCTTTCTTGCAACGATTTGAGCAAATTAGTGTAGTAGTCAATCCCTAAATCCGGATTGACTCCACCTTGCATCAGAATACGAGAACCTTCAATTTGTTCTAATTCACTAACTCTCTGACTAATTTCATCAAGCGTTTGAGTGTAGGTTTCCTCATGGCCTGGTGGGCGATAAAATGAACAGAATTGGCAGTTGATAGTACAGACATTGGTGTAATTTATGTTCCTATCAATGAGATAGGTTACTACTCGCTGGCCATTGATTTCAATTCTTCTTTGATTTGCCGCTTGTCGAAGTGCATGTAATGGAGCATCGCGATACAGAATAACTGCATCCTCTTGACTTAATCTGGATCCACTGTCCATATGAGATTCAAGGATTTCACTCCAAGACATAGTAACCACTCAAGCGGTTCCGACTATCGCTTCGATATTATCGATTGTTTTTGGGCAATCGCTGGACAAGACATCTGGTCCATCCTTTGTTATCAAAACATCATCTTCAATCCGAATTCCGATGTTTGCATATCTTTCAGGACACTCAACATCAGGTCGCCATGAACCGAAATACAATCCCGGTTCAACCGTGATAACCATGCCTTCTTCAAACGAGCGAGGTTCATCATCTGGGCGATATACTCCAACATCGTGAACATCGATTCCTAACCAATGACCAGTATTGTGCATATACCACTTACTCAAATCTCCTTCAGCACCTAGCGCTTCATCCAAAGATTGCTGAATTACTCCCAATTTGATCAGACCTTCGGCTAAAACTCGCCTTGCGGCCTTGTGCGGAGCATCATAGGCATTACCAACTCGACACTCATCTATTGCCGCTAATTGTGCATCCAAAACTATCTGATAAATCTCGGCTTGGGCTTCACTAAATTTGCCATTTACTGGCCAAGACCTAGTAATATCTGAAGCATATCCCTTGTATTCACAACCGGCATCAATTAGCAGAACTTCGCCCTCGTCACATGTATCGTCATTAACTGTGTAATGCAAGATTGTTGCATTCTCACCACTACCGATAATGCAGGGATAAGCTATTCCTGAAGATTTACAATACTTGAATACGCCTTCGATGATTCCCTCTAATTGCCATTCACCAACTCCTGGCTTGGTGTTGGCCATCGCTTGAATGTGCGCTTGTGAAGCAATCTTTGCAGAGTGGCGCATCATCTCGATTTCACTTGTGGACTTTCGTAATCGCAACTCATGGATTAGACTAGAAGGGTCAACAATACTGATAGGTCCAAGACCAAACTTTTGCCTCTCTCTAGAATTGGACTTCATCTCATAATCCACCAATCGGTCAACATCTGAGTCGATGCCCATCTTGACAAAAATACGTGAACTCTTGACCAACATCGATGACAATATATCATCTAAATCTTCATGTGAAACTGCATTATCAACTGGCCAATTCGCCATTGCACCTTCAATTCCAGGCCTACGCCCTTCCCATATTTCTTTGAGGACATCTTTTGGTTGCACAAACAATGTAGTCATCCATTTTCCATCATCGTTAAATGCACAAAATACGGATTCTGGATCTTCCCAACCACACAGGTACAACATGTCGCTACTAGTTCTGTAAGGGTAATGTACATCGCTAGAACGAGTTGACACATGAGGGGCGGTGATTATCAGCAAATCATTAGGCCTCAATTGCGAAAATAATCGCGACTGACGTGAACGATATTCCTCATCGCTAATTCCAGCAGGTTCTGCGCCCACTGCTTGAAGAGAATCCCCCCACATGTATATGCGGTGTAAGGTCTGATTTTTCAGTCCTTGCCTCCTAAGGAGGCATTAGATTCGTTCCACAAATCATTTTCTTCGTTTTCTGATGATTCCAAATTTGATGATTTATCCCGAGAAGTTTTACCCCATTTTGGCAAGGATGAAATTTCATTTTCACTCATTCGCATTCGCCTAAACATTCCGATGCTAAATACAACAATCCCAAGAATCAAGATTAAGGCACCAAGACTGAATTCCCCTGATTCTGATTCTGGTTTGGCATTAACTACTAACTGCATTTCGTGCGTATCTTCAGCACCATCATCATCGACGACAACCAATCGTAAGTCATAGGTCCCAACATCCAAATCAGCGAAAGTGATATTCATTGATTGCGAGACTAACTCCTCGTTTAGATACCATGAATAACTCAATGAAGTCGCATCGCTTCCAGTCTCAATTGTTCTAGCGATTAATTCTAATTCATCATCCTCCATATACTGCCAAGAATTTGGATTTTTGACATCACTTCCATCGAGTTCCAAATCGATTTCAGGTGGGACATTTTCTACAGTTACAGATGTGTTCGAACTCGACATTCTGCCAACCCAATCAATCACATCTAGCCTAATGGTGTAATCGCCTGATTTGTTTAATGCAATATTGAGTACTTCGTCTGTCATGTTTGAAGTTGGGACATAGGTTATTCCATCTGGGTCTGTCACATACCAAACCGACTGGAGATTGTTACTCCATGCTCCATCTGAAGACCCGCTGCCATCGATAAGTATTAACTCGCCTTCTTTTGCCGAATCGGGACTAATCAAGACCGATGAAGGATCAGTCTGGTCGACAAAAACAGTCAAAGCAATTTGTGGAGATGTTCGTAAAAATACATCTTGTAGCACATATGAAAACATCCAAACTCCATCATATAATCCCAATTCGGTAGCATCGATTGTGAATGTACCAACTCCCCCTTCCCAGGTCACGTTTATCTCAGAACTGTGAGATGCACCATCACATGCACCGTGAGGGGCATGGCACCAAGTCAGAATTAACTTAGATTCATTTGATTCTGAGTCTGCTAAGATTGCGCGAGCTGAAATTTGTTCAGGCCCATCAATAACTAGTGAAGTTTCGTGATTGGGTGAAATTACTGGATTATGAGGGCCTTCACCGATGAAGACTATTCGGTTTAGAAATTCCTTACCAAGTCCATCTGTTTGACTAATTTCTAACCAGCATGTGCAATTCAAATTTTGCACATCTATGGTAATCGACCAAATCCACAACCCCTCGTCAACAGGAATTACTTCAGAGAAAAAACCGCCACTGCGTACTTCTATCCATTCAGAATAAGGGTCGGTTACATCATACAATGCCCAATTTGCATTTTGAGGAGGTAATGTGGTTGAACCATTGATTGTTAATGTTTCATTAACCCAAATACCATCACCGATTTGGCTTGTCAGTTTTTGACTGTCTTCAGATAGAATTGTATTCGCACTGGAAAGTGGAATCAACATCAACAATAACGAAGCCAATACAAGACTTGACTTCAGAAATTGCCTCATTTACTACTCCTCAAATGGATTACACAGTTGCCCTTGGTCTCCAGGGAAGCTATTGATGTCTCTCGGGTTAGTATCCCACTTGTATTCACAATAATTGACATGGCCGTCACCATCGGTGTCGACCATTCGATCTGCGTCATCGTACGGGTCGAAATTGAAGTAATACTCCCATCCTGTTGCCATTCCATCATCGTCATGGTCCTGATAGAATACTTCAGGTCCATCGTCCCAGTCATCGCCATCAGTATCATTTCTAATCGGATTAGTTCCATTCACAAATTCTTCGAAACTGGTGTAATTCTCTAGATTATCATAGAACATCTTTCCATCTGGGGTATCCGGGTCTATGTGACAATTGCTTGATTGTGGGTCTTCATAGGATGGACAGTACTTTGCAATCAATCCAGTACGGTTCAATCCATCATTATCAGGATCTTCCATACCATCATCAATTCCGTTTCCATCGGAATCTTTCAAGGCAGGGTCCATTACACCACGTGCACCAAATGCACTGTAAGTCGAATTGTCAACAAGACCGATGATTAGGGCTTCCTCAGAGTACCTTACTTCCCAACCATCCGGTAGCATGTCGCCATCCGTATCATCATCAACAGGATTGGTATTCCAACGATCTGGAGCCTCTGCTCCATTTGCAAGAGTGTCATTATCGATATCATAAGTGTCATCCTTCAATGAACCTTCTGAAGGGTCAAGTGCCCATCTCCCATGGCATCCATTACAAAGCGAATTAGATGGAACTGCAAAGTTTGTCATATTCATCTCATAGATTTCGTACTTCTTCTCTAAGATGAAACCTCCAAGCCAATTCTTCCACATGTATCCACCTTCATCTAGGCCACACTCAATCATTGAGTCACAACCAGGTGGTAACCACAAATCAGTTGCAACCCATAGTGAATGCGACTTGGAATTGTCTTCAACCGATTCTACTTGCATCTCCCAACCGTCTAGCATACCATCACCATCTGTGTCATTAATCAGAGGGTTTGTTGGGTTCTGGAATGGTCTAGGTACGAATAGAACCTCGTTACCATCGATTAATCCATCATCATCAGTATCTGAGTTGTTTGCGTGAGTAAGGAAGTTGTCTTGTCCAAGAATGACTTCTTCTCCATCCTCTAATCCATCGTTGTCAGTATCATACATGCATGGGCTTGTGAAGTAATCCTCACCATACCAAGAGAAACCGTTCAATGCTTCAGCTTGGTCTCCCAGTCCATCTCCATCAGTATCTGCATTAGATGCGTTAGAACCAGAGCCACAGACCTCACTATATTCTCTGAAGTCAGAAAGTCCATCTTCATCAGTATCCCATAGACCAGGGTCAGATGTAACATGGGTATGCTGAACACCACGATTAACAACTAAAATTTCCCAACCAATTACTTCTATTCCATCTTTTAGGCCATCGCCATCAGTGTCAGGATTAAGGGGGTCAGTTGAGCGACCATCAATGATTCCATCACCGTTGGTGTCCCTTGCATTGTATTCCATCAAATTCGTGAACATCTCATCGAGTTCGACGATTTCTACCCACACATCCAGACGGCTCTCTACAACGTCACCAACTTCTACATTTATTGCGTAAACATATCCTTCAACTGGTGCAATAAGCGGGATAATCTGTTGATTACCACCCGATAGGGTAATTCTTGCTCTTGCAACTGTCTGGTTAGCGCTAACCCAATCATCTATTTCGACGTCAATCGCAACAACCATTGCAATATTTTCTAACTCCGCAAAAGTGACTGAACCATCTCCATCAGCATCATAACCATCTCTGTCAGAATCGATGTCACCATTTGAACCATCTCTTGGATCAAGGCCATTTGTAGCTTCCCAACCATCTGGCATACCATCTTCATCGGTATCCTCGTGCCAAGGTGATGTGAATTTATCTTCACCAAATGCCAAAGCAACTTGGTATTCTTCGATGTTGTTCATTCCATCTTCATCCCAGTCACCATAACCATCAGAGTTGTTTGCAGGGTCCAATGTTTGAGACGCTGCTGTAGCGCCAGTACTTGGGTGCTCCAAAACATTGGAGAAACAGAATTCGAAACCATCTGGCATTCCATCTCCGTCAGTATCCCAATCTGATGGGCCATTCAACTGCCCATCTCCGTCCATGTCTTCCTTAAACCAAGCCAGTCCGTGCTCAAGAGCATCAGCAGCGAAAGGAGCATCTCGGCTAACTGGGTCTAATAGGTCCAAGCCACAATTTTGTCCAGTGGCTTTCATCACCCAAATTGTAGAGTTAGAAATCTCGTGAATGTCATTTAGTAGATCACCATCTGAATCCGCCTTAGTTGGATCAGTTCCATATTCTTCCTCCTCCAAGTTGAATAGTTCATCGTTGTCGGAATCCAAAACTTGGTCACAAGAATGTTCACCTGCACCATTTGCAAGTTCATCCCATTCTGCGACTCCATTTTCACCGTTGAAATGAGCCTCAAGGCTTTCGACCATTGCATCACTCAACTCAACGCAGTCCCAGTTTCCAGATAGTGGATCGAACAGTGTATAATTTCCAGCAGGGTGGTTAACGACATGCTTGTAGGTTACTTCCCACTTGTCGTTTAGGCCATCGCCATCAGTATCTGCAAGTCTTGGATTTGTTCCTTCCTCAACTTCCACCGAATTGATTAGTCCGTCACGGTCTGGATCGCCCTTTGGTCCGTCATCAGGGTTCGGCCAAGAATCATCTTCTTCCTGCTCTTCTGCACCCTCTGAGTTGGCTTCACTAGGGTCGTTCTCAGCATCGTCAGATTCGCCATTGTCTAATGGATTAAGACCATTTGCTACTTCCCATCCATCAGACATCGTATCTTTGTCCGTATCAGGGTCGAATGGATCTGTACCATATTGTAATTCAACAGCATCGACTAATCCATCACCATCAGAGTCTTTTGATTGGCCGGAGTTGGAGCCTTCACCAATCAAATCATCCTCAGCAGCAGGATCGAAATCACCAGCACCTTCACTGGTTTGGAAGAAGCCTGAAGCTCCTACGAATAATGACCCGAAAATCAAAGTCGATACAATTGCTACATAGGCCATTTGATTGTGGGACATTGTCATATTGATACGCTCCGCCGATTAATGCAACTTGTTCCACTACTGTCCTACAAATAAACCTTCACGGTAGATGATTTTACCAAAAACCCATCCTATGGGCGAAAATCAAGACAATTCATACCTACTTTGCAAGGTGATGTAATGGATATTTTCTTCGCTCTTAATCTCGACTTTTACCGGCCTTCCTTCACAACGCACCCATGCTCCTGCTAGGTATCCAGCCGTTAGAGCAAGAACGGGGATTTCTGAAAATTTAAACTCGATTCCACCATGAGAATCCAATTCCTTTGCAGAAATAGGAGTAGAAATTCCCAAGGGTGCGAAAAACGCATTGCAACTTTCTATCCATCCATCTACATCTGCAGCTAAAAATATCTCTTCTCCAGCGATAAATAGATTCTTGGCTGCTATCGCTAGAGCGAGAAATCCATCTCCCAATTCAGGCCAAGATTGTCTTTCATCCTCCCCAATATTTGCAACAAGGCCTGCACAGGATTCCTGCAAGCGCTTGAACAAACCTACTGGCAATAGGAAATGGCTCAAACCATCGATTCTCCATCCTTTTTCTACCTCGATTTGATATGGCTTACCAGGAGTATATTCAACACCTGTTGATTTCGATGCTGTTATTGGATAATTTGAATCATCCAGAGATAATACGCATGTCTCAGCAGATTTTTCTTCCCAACGCATCCGATACCTCTTCGAGTATATCCTTTCGACATTGGCTTGCAAAATACCTGCGAAAACTGGTGTCAATCCTGTGCTATCAAAACTGGGTGGTTTGAGTACTGGAACCCCCCATCCATGTAGGTTCCATCTTTCAATCAAAGCATTGGTAATTTTCTTCTTTTTGAATAATCCCGTAAAATCTAGAACTCCGGAATTCAATAGCCACTCTTCTTCATCACAAGCGGCATTGGCCAATCTCCTACCCATTGGTGCATCGATGACTTCCTCAAACATCCTCCACCATGATTCAAGACCATCAGATCGCCAACGATACCAACTATTGCCGTGATTATCAATTATCAACCCATTTCTTACGGTGAAATTGGATTCTAATTTTGCCATTAACTCCCTGTCGTGAAGAGTCTCTGCTTCATCGATTAGGGGCATATTAATCACATTGGATATCCATTAGCATTTTCATCATTGAAACAATACCTAATAATTTGATAATCCGATTTGAAATCACGGACATCATTCTTCACAGATGCTGGGTCTTCAGCCTCAAGCAAAACTCTTGCATAGAATCTAGCAACATCAGTCATTTCATCTGTGCCCATACCGACACGAGTCAATTCTTGAACTCCCAATCTCAATCCAGATGGTGACATAGCCTTAGTGTCTCCAGGTAGCATATTCATGTTCGTGATTATCCCTGCTTGCTCAAGTAAATCCGCTGCCTTAGCACCTGCACCTGAATCCAATTCACCATGTCGAGTTAATACTTGATGCGATGCAGTATATCCACGTGATTCAGCAAGAACGTCAAAACCTTCGCTAGCAAGAGCAGACCCAAAGGCTTGCGCATTTGCAACAGTGTTTTGTGATAACTCTTCACCATATTCAATGAACTCTGCCAGTGCTACAACCTTGCCAGCAACATGATGAAGATGGTAAGAAGAACAAGTTCCTGGGAATACCGCATTGTTCAATTTACGCTGGAATTTTTCATCTTCAGATGAAGACAAAATGAACCCACCCTGAGGTCCGGGGAATGTCTTGTGCGAGGAACCAGTCATCACATCCGCTCCTTCTTTAAGCGGGTCCTGGAAGCAACCTCCTGCAATCAATCCCAACACATGTGCTCCATCATACATCACTGTAGAGCCGACTTCATGGGCTGCATCAGCCAATTCCTTGAGTGGTGTAGGGAAAAGGAAAACAGATTGGCCGAAAAGTGCAATTTTTGGTGCCACTTCACGAATCAATTTAGCAGAAGAATCGATGTCAGGTTCCATCCTTTCTTCATCCCATGGATATGTGGAGAGATTTAGATCTCGCAACCCTACAGCACCCATTCTAGCATGCGATATATGTCCGCCATCAGCAGTTGAAACTGCAGTGATTGAGTCGCCAGGTCTAGCAAGTGCTTTCAAAGCGGCAATATTCGAAACTGTTCCACTTGTTGATTGTATATTTGCAAATGGGACATCGAATAATTTCTTGGCCAAGTTTAGACCTAATTCTTCGATTGTATCAAAGCCACCACATCCTTGGTAGTATCTCTTGTAGGGAAGGCCTTCCGCATATCTTCCATGAAGATCGCTTGCGACAATTTTCTGTACCATTGGAGATACAATATTTTCACTCGCAATCATTCCCAGACCCTCACGATAGAGAGTGCCGCTATCACTAACTGCATTCATCACGACTTGTGCATGATTAAGATTCTCAGGACTTGCTTGCCATTCGCCTCTAGACCCAACCATAACATGCGCCTTTAGCATACGGCCTTTGACCCTTTGGAATCAAGGATTTTGAGTATTTGTTCATCTCGGTCTGCGTTGGCCGCCACCTCGTGTGGCTCTAGATTGCCTTTCGGAGCGAATAGTATTGTGTGGGATACCTTTGCGGCCCAAGTCGGTAGACATTATTCCTCGAGGGGTGCGTGAACGCCCCATAGGTTTAGCAGCACGGCCAGACTTTCTCTGAATTTGTTGTGAACGTCCACGATAAGCAACAGGACCTACCAATCTCTCCATGGCAGGGATTTCAGCGCCTTCTTCCTTAGGTCTCTTTAGCCACCAACCAGGCGCCAAGTTCTGCATTCGAGCATCTTTTCCACGCTTCATAGAGTTGGCTCTTCGTACCAGTTTCGGGCGAACTGATCTCTCACTCTCCCTTGGAACTAAGTCTGTCATCCAACCTGGGAAACCTATGTCGTAGACTATACCATTAATCGTCAACAACATACCGGATAAAAGTAGATGTGTCCCTACTGGAAGTTCGCTTCTATGCAACTTAATTTTGTGTCGCTTAACCCTTCTAGCATAAGCGACCATTGCTTTCTGGTCCCGATGCCTGATGACTTTCATTTGTTGATTACTAAATCTACGTGCACTTTGATGAATAAATATCAATCCAAAAGCAATTGCTAGTCCCTCAAGCAGGCCTAGTTCACCAGATGCGTAAATACCTGCTAAAAGCCATATTGGAGTCAATACACCCCAGTTGAAAACCTGAGAAATTATTCCGGATGTGAATCTCGGAGTCATCTTTTTCTCCACTGCACCTGCTGCAGCGATCATGATGTTTGCATTGAGTGCTTCATCTACTCCACTCTTCAACATTAGAGCTGCAACAGGATTGACTGGTGCATCGTCAATCCACCTGCGAGAACGCTTAGTTGGTGCTTTAGTCAATGCCACCTCTAGGTCGTCATCATCATCAGTCTTTGGCCTGCCCAAGATATTTGCAAGTGCACGAACTCTTGGGTCGAATGGGTCTGTTTCTTCCAATTCGGTAAGTACACTGAGCGCACTATGCCATTCACCACTATCGATCAAGCAAAGAGCTGCAGCAATTCTCGGCTTGGCCGTCAATGGATTTTCTCTGACCAAGCGTAGAGCAATATCCAGTGCTTCTTTGTGCAAATTTTGTGCACGGAGTAATGCAATATGTGATAATCTTGCATTGACTGAAATACTATCCTTGTGTAAAGCACCATCGACTGGCTGTGGACTCCAGGCATGAAGCATACGCATCAAATCATTCAAATGATCTATACACGGATTGTTCTCCCAATCCCACAAATCATCCTCATCGACCGCCCCGTTCCAAGGGTCAAACCATTCACAAATAAATGCCAAAAGTTCAGGTTCATCATAACCTTCAGGTTGCTGTAAGTTGTGCAGAGCCTCTCTTGCAGCATCTAATCTACGGCATGCAATATGGCCAGATGCGATAACCATTCTTGCTTCATCATTTTCTCCGCCAGACTGGGCTAAAACTTTCTTGGCTTCTTCAATTGCACTCGGCCATAAACCTCGCAACGCCATTTCTAGCATTCGAGCACGGCTCTTTGCTAATCTAACGATTGCTTCATCCTCTCCTATTGAACGTGCTTGAAATCTGATTAACCCATCTAAATCATTGCTTAATGCATATTCTTCTACCAAATCAAACATCCAATTTCCACCACCGCTCAAAATAGCACCTTCACGACGTTGGTCTGGGTTCAAATCGAATTTCAAATGTCGAAGAGAATTAAATTTGGCAATCGATAAAACCCAAGTCAGCAAGAAAATTGTTTGGCCAACTGCAATGAATATCCAAGTTACCAATAAGCGATATTCCTCATCAAATCCTCTACCTTCAAACCAGTCTATGAAAGGCATTAGACTGCCAAATTCTTTGTAACAAACAAGAATCAATAATAGTGCTGTATATCCACTAAATCCTGCGAATGCGAAGTATAATAATCTCGCCTGAGCTTTATCTTCTGAGCGAATTTCACGTGGTGTTGCTAACATCACGCCTCCAAGTCCACCAAATGATTGGCCTCCTAAGAACAAGTTGCGAATCAATTCAAAAATGAACGCTAGACCAACGATTGCAATATTTAGGGACAAATATGCGGCCAAGATTTCAGGCAAACTCTTGAGTGCCTCCCATTCTGCTAGCAAGGGATTCTCTTGGATTTGAAGATAGACTTGATGGCCTATAATTCCTCCATAATTGAGAATTTCTTCAGAATTAGCAGGTTCATTGATCATAACATATGCAACAGTTACAATACCGTTTATTGCTGTAAATGGCATAGTCAAAAGGAACAAAATTAGAATGAATGCAAAGGACCTACCAACTAGTCCCAATTTCTTAGCATCGATTGGATTTGGCCGGCCCAACCATGTTCGATATTTTCCAATCATCAGCATATTCCAAGAAGCGCCCATAATTCTTCCATATGCCAAAATTGTAGGGGCCATAAAGACTAGTCCTGCGATTGCTAATGCCAGAGGTTTCTGAGTTTCATCAATTCGTGGCACCAGCATCAAATAGGTGCCTATGGATGCCGCGAATAATACAACTAATGTCCCTGTTCTTCTAAAGAATAACTTGAAAAATTTGCTTTTTGTAACTCCTATTCGTTTGCCAACTAATTGTCCATTCAACGACTCCCATGGAGAAATCAAAATCGGAATGATTACCAACAATCCCATCAGCAACAAATTGGGAAGATAGTACACATCAGGTTCGAAAATGAGTTCCGAAATTAGTAGTAATACTCCAGTCATCGCCATCATGTAAAGAGCGATTCCAAAACCTACGTATGGCAACTTCAATAGTCGCTTTACTCCACCTTTACCCTTGGTCAGACTGTGAACTTCATACAATCCATCATCTATCTCGAAACCAACCTGCAGACCAGACAATTGGGAAGGAATCATCCACTTCCAAAGAATAATTGCAGCTCCGAATGCTAGCAGGAATGGAATTGCATGAGCCATTGAGAGATTGGAAGGATTCTCAACCGTACCGGCACTTGCTAATGGTGAAAGCACCAAGCAAATAAAGCAAGCAAGTAGCCACCGCCTCATCAGTCATGCCTACGGCATGGACTTCATCACTTCTTCGCCAGCCTGTTGCGTAACAAAAATGCTTCAATTCTATCAAAAGCAGTGTTCAGTGTTGCTTCGTCGGCCAAATATACGAGTCTAATATGGCCAACCCCCCTCTCTGGAGAAAATCCACTTCCATGAACTACCAAAACATGTTCTTCATGCAGCAAATTCAGTACGAACTCTTTGTCATTATTTGCCCATTTTTCATCGGTTAAACGCACAAACATGTAAAATGCTCCACCTGGCTTTTCAACTGTCAAACCATCTATTGAATCAATTCTATCGAGGCATAATTGCCTTCGATTTTGAACCTTTGTTGAGTGCTCATCCATCCAAGAGCGGTCGCTTTCTAGCCCAGATAAATATCCCAATTGGGCTGGGGTGCTGGCACACAATCTAGATCTCAGTAAGCGCTCTATTCCATCGCGAACATCCACCAAAACACTCGTAGGGTCATGTATGGCAAGGTAACCGATTCTCCAACCCGGTGCGTAGTACACCTTCGATACACCATTCAATGAAAAAACCGGTACATCATTAGAAAGCGAAGCGACTGAAACTTGTTTGTCGCTAAAATCCAGACCATCATAAATTTCGTCGGCAATAATCATGCAATTTGGCCATTTCTTAGCGATATCGAGGAGTTTTTCGATTTCTTCGGCACCAGCCACATTACCTGTTGGATTATTAGGATTAATCAGAACTAATAAACGTACATCAGAGTCCATCTTCGACTCGATATCATCTAGGTCAATGGCCCAACCATCATTTGATTTCAATGCATATTCTATTGTTGTCGCACCATACATCTGAGGGTAAGCCATGTATGGGGGATAGTGAGGACCTGGCGCCAATACTTTGGTACCTTCTTCGAGAGTTGCTGCAAAAATAATTTGCAAAGCCTCGGTCACACCGTGGCATACATACACATCATCTGCGGTACAGTTCCAGCCTTTGCTTCTTTCATCAGCAGCGATTGCATTACGTAATTTTGGCAAACCATATGATGGAGAGTACCCATTATTTCCAGCAGCCAATCCTTCCCGATATGCCTCGACCATGTGCGCTGGAGTAGGCAGTCCGGGGTAGGCAATTGGATCGCCAATATTCAACTTGATAATTTCGTGACCCTCTGCTTCCAATTTCATTGCTGGAACAACAACATCTCTAATCGCATATTCGATTGTTGAAGCACGAGAAGAGACTGGAATCAAGAAACTCCACCCATCCTACAAATTTCTTCATATTGCTCTTTTGAAACTGGCTGAACTGATAGACGCTGGCCCCTTTGTACCAAAGGCATGTCATCTAATGCTGGATTGGCTTTAATATCAGCAAGGCTAACCATCTCCATCTCTTGCACTGCCTCTATGTCTACCATCATCCATCTTGGATTATCAGGAGTTGATTTCTCATCGAAATACTTGCTATTTGGATCCCATGAAGTGTGGTCAGGATAACCTTCGCGACAAACCCTTGCAATACCTGCAACATGTGGTGGCTTGGTATTGGAATGATAAAATAGAACAATATCACCGTTTTTTAGGTCATCACGCATCATGTTTCTGGCCTGATAATTTCTCACGCCATCCCAATGTGTTGAACCATCCGCTACCAATTGCGAAAAGGGGTAGACATCGGGCTCGGACTTCATCAGCCAGTATCGCACCATGGGTACTCGTCAAGGTGGTATCCCTTAGAGTTCACCATGCATCGCCATGGTCAGGAATTAGTGTTGCATCTACAGCATCAATGTCTCCACGAACCGCTACGTTGCCTAATCCAAGTTTACGAGCCATCGAACTCGCCCCCCCTGTAGAGCCGATTCCTAGTTCGTCTAGCATTACGAAAATCGCTGGCAGTAGAATCAACGCACTTGCTGCTGCTATCCACAATAGAATAATGATGACCGTGATAAATGGTTTAATTTCGGGAATAGGAATTTGATATGCGGTAATCATACCCAATGTAGTCACTGTAGCAGCTTCGAATAAGGACATACCCGTACTTACTGTAGAGGTGCGAATCGCTTCAATTCCTCCTCCTAATTCGCGTATACGGTTGGCTATGTGTATAGAGAAATCAACGCCTACTCCGACTAAAATCGAACCGATCATCACTGTGACCAATGATAATGATACATCCATTTGCCACATGACCAGCCATTGAAGTGCTACCGTTGCAATAACAGGTGCAGTAGTCCAGAATGAGAACCTAATATCCTTGAACACAATAGCCAATGTCATCAAAGTCAAAGCAACAGCGAAACCAAGAGAGGACCATTGGCTTCCAACAATCAATTCGTTTACAGCAATTGCAGTTGCGGCAACTCCAGTTAAGTCGCCAGCGTAAATATTTCCTTCATAATCACGATCTGTGTACTCATTGATTTTCGAAACAGCCTCAGTAGTTTCAGCCACAGGTACGAACGGCATATCGACATAGATTAGATTACGACTATAATCGTCCGAAATGAATAGGCCCCTCGTCTCATCGGTTAGACTGGAGTAAAATACATTCAGCAAGAATCTTTCTGCGTTCTCATTCTCAGTTCCATTTGCACGAGGTGCAGTCAAAACTTCCCAGAAGGTTACATCGTCAGAATATTGGCGATTGAGATAGGGTTCCAAGGCATCTTTTAGATCATCAGGAACTAGAGGGTTGTCGGTTAAATTCCAGAGGGGCGTACCACTGACATTCCCTCCGAATCCTACTGATTTCATCAAGAACACAATACTGACAGCTGTGGTTTGATCAATTGTATTGAGATTATCTTCCAAGGCCGATATTCCTAGCAATTTTTCTACCGGTTCGGCCTCAGTTATCGGTGCATCACCAGATATGTCACCATGAACGAGGACCATTCCAACTTGCCCTGCATTGAAATCTCTAGAGTACTGTTTCATTGTAACTACAGAGGCTTCGTCTTCAGGGGCCATACCTAAAAGATCGATATTCTCTTCGACATTTTGTTGTCCCCAGTATCCCGAAATGAAAATCATTACCAAAAAGACTGCAATAACTGCTTTTGACCAGCGAATTGGAATTTGAACTACCTTTTCAAATACCGGCAAGGGTGGGTGCTTTGGTTTGCGTAAATCTAGAAGAATTGTCAAATTAGGAACCATTGCCATTGTAAGGAGATACACGATGATAATACCCCCTGATAAGGCGATTCCAACCGTTTCGATAGGCTTCATCGGAGTGAATGTCAAAGAAATGAATCCGATTACAGTAGTTACTGCTGAAAGGAATACTGCCCTACCTGTGGATGCTAATGATTGTCTAATCTTTTCATCCTTAGTTCCTGTTTCCTCCGCATATCTATTAGTGATATGCAATCCATATGAAACGCCCAATGCTAACAAAATGGGGCCGACAATAATTACCGTCATCGTAACTTCATAACCAGTATAACCCATTATTCCAAGAGTCCAGAACACTGAACACAATGTAGGCAGTCCTGCAATCACTACAACCTTAATTCCCTGCACAGGTCTCCAAGAACCAGTTTGTAAAACATCAGAATGGAATACGAATAGACCAATAGCCACTAGGACGATGGCAAGAGGGAAAATTTGCCAGAATAATTTGAATGAGAATTCGGTAACGGCATTGGTGATTGGAACAGGTCCGGTAAGTGTCATCGAAATTCCAAGATCTTCCCAGTCACACAAATCTTCTCCAATTGGGTCGCCATTCTGGTCAAACTCACAAGGACGCTTTTCTTGCGAAATATTGTCAAGAATTTCTTGAGTCTTCTCGATTACTTCCTTTGCAGTCTTTGTTTCATCAACAGCGATGATAATTACGGCTTTATCGAGAAAATCATCTCCATCTGTATCTCTTGCCATCTTATCTAAACCGGGAGATGGCGAGCCATCATCCTCATACATTTCATTGACAATTGTATCAATTGTAGTCTGTGAAGGAATACTGTAATTACCCCAAATAGGGTCAGCTAAATCTAAGACATCTTTGACCAAATCACCTGCTGCTTGCCCAATACAATTTTCATCGTTCGGGGGACAAATTTCTGCTACCAGTTCGTCAACGAATGCATCTTGAACACGAGGGACGCTTGAATTTACTTCCTTTACTACAGTAGATAGAGACAGTGCGTAAATCACGTCATCAGTTGGGTCAGAAAGTCGAGGGTTCAATTTTGTCTCAACATATGACATCTCTTGGAGGATTCTTCTATCATCAATCGGTTTTTCTGGAGAATCAATGTAGATAATCATCACATTTGTCGACCAATTTTTCTCGACCTCCCTGATGCTATCTAATACTGGTGAGCCTTCGGGTAAGTATACATCCAAATCACCGTTCACATTTAGAGAGGGATCATCACCAGGTTTGAGTGAAGTTCCATCGACGAAACCAGAGTGGTAGGCGAAAAATGCTGATGCCATCAAACAGGTGATAACCATGAAAATTGGAAACTTGGTCAGTAAGCCAGTAGCACCATGTTTTTGCCATTCTCGCTGAATCGATTTAGGAGCATCCAAAACTACGTCAAGTGTCTTTCTAGCGTCCCAATCTTTGACACTGCCACGCAACTTTTCTTGACCATGGCCAAAAATTCGTGATAGTCTATTCTGTAGCGATGAAGAGTCATCTTCAGGCCTAGACTCATCTTCGGACATATTGCCCCCCAATTGCTCCGTCATGCTTAGACCATTTGAAAGCATACCCATTATCATCATCCAATCACTTCAAAAGTAAGGCCCAACAGCGCCAGTCGGACCTGTGAGGATAACGCACGCAGGGCCGGTGAGCAAGATGCCCGCTCCAAGACTAAACGACAAGAGATGGTCAATCGACCTAGAGAAACGAATTCAGGAAGAGCATTTTGCTGACGAAGCTGCTTATTCCAAACGCTACGGATTCAATCCTAATTCGGGTAAAGAGATTTTTGTAATCGATACACCTCCACCATATCCAAGTGGTACTTGGCATATCGGGGCAGTGGCTCAGTACAGCATGATCGATGTTATTGCTCGCTCACAAAGGTTGCTTGGAAAAGAGGTCAAATTCCCGTGGGGTGTAGACCGAAACGGAATCAATGTCGAATTCACTGTTGAGAAAAATACAGGTAGAAAAATGAAATCATATGACAGGGCAGAGTTTCTACAATTGTGTAAACAAACTATTGAAGAATTTACACAATCCATGCGAAATACTGCACGCAGAGTTGGTCTTTCAATGGATTATGCCAATGAATACCTAACCGATGCACCAAATTATCGGATGGTAACTCAAACCATTTTTACTGAATTGTTCAAAAGAGGAGCAATTGTTGAGGATTTACGCCCGAATATCTACGATCCTGTTGAGGGAACTACAATTGCCGATGCTGAAGTTGAAAGGCTACAGAGAAGAACAAATCTGGTAGATGTCAAATGGTATACTGAAGACGGTGAAGAACTCATCATCTCCACAACTCGTCCTGAACTGATTTGCGCTTGCGGCATAGTAGTTGTACATCCCGATGATAAAAGATACAAGCACCTTGTTGGAAAGAAGGCTATGCTTCCACTGCCTGTAGAGGGTAGAGAAATTAGTGTTGAAATTTTAACTCATCCTTCAGTGAAAAGCGAATTTGGTTCGGGTATCCTGATGGTTTGTTCATTTGGTGATCAAAACGACGTTGCGGTATTCAGAGAATTGGGCTTGACCCCATTCCAAGCCATCGACCTTGAGGGTTGCATGACAAAAATTGCAGGTCCGTTTGCTGGAATGAAAGTAGCAGATGCAAGAAAGTCTGTAATTGAATATCTCGAAAGTGAAAGTAAGATTGACCAAATTGTCGAGAAGGAACAAGAAGTACCAGTCTCAGAAAGGGGAAAGAATCCGGTAGAAATCATTCTGTTAAAGGAATGGTATGTTCGTCAAACCCATATTCAAGACCGGATTGGAGAATTGGCTAATGAGATTGAATTCCATCCACCTAGAAATAAGCAATTCTTGCTCGATTGGATGGAAAATATTTCCATCGACTGGCCAATAAGTCGTAGACGCTGGTACCATACTGAGATTCCAATTTGGTATGCCGATGATGGAACCAAAGTCATCTGTGCACCTGCCGGAGTTTATGTTCAACCATGGTGTCAATCACCTCCTGAAAACAGCGAAGTTCTAGACCGTGAAACACGTGAAGTACTGGGCCTGTATGGTGAGATGAAAGATAGCCTAGGAGAAATTATCGCAGAGGAGAAGGTATTCGACACATGGATGGATTCTAGTAACTCAAATCTTTTCGTTTCCGGCTATCTAAGTGAAATGGATACTTTTGACAAAGCATTCCCAACAGCGATTCGGCCACAGGGTAAGGAAATTGTCAGAACTTGGCTATACTATACTTTGCTGAAGAGCGCATTATTGCTGGACAAACCTGGATTCAAGCATGTTTGGATTGATGGACTTGGCATGGACCCATGGGGAAGAAAAATGTCCAAATCTTTGGGGAATGGAATCGATGCAGATAGTGTTCTAGAATGTGGAGCAGGTGGCCGAACTGGGTCATGGCGCGTCAAGGGCCCGGAGAAGAGTGTTCAATTGAAGGCCAACAAAATCGGTTCGGAATGTTTCAGATTGTGGAAAGCTTGTGATGCACAAGTCGGAGATGATTTTCACATTAATCCTGAAGAGATAGAAGCGAAATATTTCGGTGTCTTGACTAAATTGTTCAATGTAGCAAGGTTTGCGAGTCAATTCGATGTACCTGCTGATTTAGATTCAGCACCATCGAACCTTTCTGTCGAGGACAGGTGGATTCTATCCGAGTTTGCAGATACTATGCAAAGAGTAGAAGATGCATGGAGCAACCTTGACATCTATACTGCTACTCAATCGCTCAAAACATTTGGAACAGGGATTCTTCCGAGTCATTGGCTTGAAATGTCAAAGTCTAGATTGTATGATGGTGATGCAAATGCTGCATGGACAATTCACAGAATTGTAAGAGATTTGATGTCGGCATTATCACCGGTTTGTCCGTTCTTCACTCACCACATTTCAAGCACTTTGTATGATGTGAGTGCTGTGGATGTTCGGAGTTTTCCTCAACGAACTCCCGAAGATGCGACTCTAAGAACACTTACCAATGCAATTGAAGAATTCAATGGCGCAACTTGGAGAACTAAGAAAGAGTCGGGGTTGTCTCTCAATGCACCTATCTCAGGAATAACAATCCCTGATGAGTTAAATGAGTTCAATTCAATATTAACTCAGATGCACAAATTGGAATAATCACTCTTCGACATCAAGAGTTGATTGACGAGTCAAAGGCATTTCCAGATTACCTAGGCGAAAGCCAATCAATCTAATCGGGCGTTCAAATTCGATATTTTCAGCGAACAAACCGTGTGCTAAGCGCATGAAAACAGTCTCATCATCCATCGCAACTGGAATGGATTTCCCATGAGTATGTGTCTCGAACCCTTGATAGCGGATTTTTACTTCTCCAAGTCGACCAGCAAC
>CAZEXE010000016.1:0-30702 GCA_964516645.1 uncultured Candidatus Poseidoniales archaeon | reverse complement strand
GCACCGAAGAACTGCCGCAGCATTGGATGCATTTCCATCGCTTGTTCCTTCTGGATTTGCTCATATGTACGCAAAATAATACCAACAGCAAGTAACAGACCCGTACCCGTGGCATTACCCACCGTTCCAAGCAAGTCTGCTCCTGCAGCCAATAGACCGACGAATGCACCAGAGAAGTATGTCACTGGAGGGATATATCGCTCAAGAATGCGCTCTAGAACTAGAGGATTCTTACGGAATCCAGGAATCTGCATACCCGTCCGTTCAATTTGTTTAGCTACGTCTTTTGAACCCATATTCGTAGTATCGATCCAGAACTTCGCGAAAACCATCGAACCTACCGTCATCAAAGTGACATAGAAGAATACGTGTCCACCAATTTGCCACAGGCTATGGCCGTAAAGGTCGCCTTGCTGATTCAACAGAGGTATCAGCCAATCGTTCACACCATTGACCATTGAGGAATACCATGCAAATCCACCACTCGGTGTAGATGAACCTGGTTCATATGTTCCAATATATTCAGACATACTTCCCCATCCTTCCTTACCAAGTATCGGTGTCTTCTGTAATGTGGGATGGTTCCAGAATAGTAGAGTGAACATGTTGATGTTAGCGAGTAAAGCAGCCATCAAAATAACTGGAATGTTAGATGCGTAAACCAAACGAATTGGATACTTACCACGGTGACCACGAACCTTACCGTGAGTCAATGGCAATTCGAGTTTACTCGATTCTGCATAAGCAACCACTAGGAATACCACTACGGATGAAAATAGAGCCGCAACAGGGTTCACATGCGTGAGCAATATCGTTTCGAAGCCGTTTTGCGAAATCATTTCCGCATTCGACGCTTCTCTAAACATGTAGAATATCATCGGTAATGTTCCAGATGGAGGGTTTTGTAGGCTGTAACTCATGCCAGATGTTGCTGGCATTGGAGACAATGTACCGACGAATGTCGATTGTGCAACACCTGCAGCAATGAATAGAGAGATACCAGAACCGATTCCCCACTTGCTGACAAGTTCGTCAAGCAAGAATACAAGGTAAGAACCTGCGAATAATTGTGATACGATAACAAAGTTAGCCCAACCCATTCCATAGTTAGTGATCAATGCCTCAGTTGGGTCAAGGAAACCGTAGGTCTGAGGAATTGATTCGATTGGAATCATCAAAAGAACCAGTAATTTCTGTACACCTTGGTACATCGCTTTGTCTTCTGAATCTTGTAGGTCTAATCGAATAATCTTAGCACCAGCGAATAATTGCATGATAATCGAACCGGTAACAATCGGTCCGATACCCAAGTGCATGATTGTACCAGATGCACCAGCCATAATTGAACGGAAACCACTGAACAGGTCAAGTGCTTGTCCAGAAAGACCCCAAATCATGACGTTGGTCATAGCGAAGTAAATGATTAGGACAAGTGTTGTTGTCCACAACTTCTCGTTGAACCTGACGTGACGCTCAGGCTTTGTGATTGTAGGATAGGTGTCTACGAATCTACGAAGAGCGTATAGACGGCTGCTCTTTTCACCATTGTACATGAAACAAGTCAATGCGGCTGCTGCACCAAATCCTAGTAGAATCACACCTACCAGTAAATATCCAACCATATCTTGATGAGTTCCCTCATACCAAGCGTTAGGACGGCAGTACCAAACTGCAACACCCAAGAAAGTCAACCATGTTAGCATCTTTCCATAGCGCCCAATAATTGGAACCTCTTGAAGTCCCTCAGGAAGGTCTCTCGTGAAACACCAAATCATGAAAGCAACATACACAACACCGAAAACAAATCCGAATATTGCTCCATCAATTGCATTCTGGGATGCGTTTCCAGCTCCAAAAAGAGCGGTTTCGAATGCTTCAGATTGCCAATATCCTAGCATTCCGAAATACATTATACCTGTAAGTCCGACTGCCCAAGGGATTGATTGCTTGCCCATGTTACATTCCTCCTTATTTTGTTGTATCCTTGAAGTCTAATGAAAACCCACTAAGGTAATCACTCCCACTCCTCTTCTTCATCGCCTTCGATTGAGCCACCAGCAGCTGAAATCTTTTCAGCAGCCTTAGTAGACCATTCTTTGACTGTTACTGTCAATGCTGTGTTGATTCTACCAGAGCCGAGAAGTTTGTCAATTCCCATTTCGGTAAGATCGATTGAATCCTTGCCATTTGCCATGCCTTCTAAGTCACTTACATTGCAAGTTACGTAGACGGTTCTCAGGCTAGGGTCACGGTTGAATCCGTGCATACCCCAGTGTCCTGGCATGTACTTGATACGAGTCATAACGCGGTGCTTGTTCATACCAGCTCTACCGCGACCTCCACGCTTACCTGCTCCACGACCAGCCTTGTGGCCTCTACCGTGTGTGCGGCAACGTCCTCGATGCTTGTTTGCTTTACTCATTCAAAATCACCTCAAATCATTCTTTCGACCAGAGCCGAAATGTCCTCTCCACGAGGACCAAGAGCGCCACCAATTACGTAGGTGCGCTTTAGTCCACCCCAGCCCTTAGGGCCACGAGGTGGGTGTAATCTGAATACCCTCTTCATCTCAGGCATGTCTTTGACGGTAGCATCACCGGCAGCAATTGCTGCAGCAAATTCCTTGATTGAGCCAAATTCTGTTGCTTCCTTAACATCAGCATCAGTTACTGGCTTGTCACCGACAAGACGGCCACGCTCGGAGATCATCTTCTCTACAAGGCCTGCATCAGCGTCGCCCCAAGTAATGTAATCCTTAGCCTTCTGAAGCATACCCTTGTACTGTGGATTATCAGGAATGATTACCGCGTGGTTGACACGGGTCAAATTTAGCATCCCCATAGTTTCTCGAATAGAACGCTCGACCTTTACATCAGAGCGCGCTCTTACTACAATCCAACTCATTCTAGAAGCCTCCCTTTGTGAATGAATAACTCAGCTCTCTGTGAATCGTTAACACGAGTTCTGTTAATCGCTGCTAGTGCATTGAATGTAGCAGCAGCGTAATTGATTGTGGTACGGGTTTGTCCCTTTGTTCTTGACAATACATCGCTAACTCCAGCAAGAGCAAGTACACGCTTGCCTGTCTCACCGATAACTAATCCCTTACCAGCAGGTGCTGGCATGAGAGTTACACGAGTTGAACCCGCTTGTCCTTGTACCTTGAATGGAACAGAAGTTCCAGGCCCTACGCTGGATTCCCAAGAACCGTTGCCACGCTGAATTTGAATAATGTTCAACTTGGCTGCAACCAAAGCCTTGCGGATGGTTTGGGCAACTTCCTTGCCCTTTGCCATCGCCAAACCAACATAGCCATCTTTGTTACCTACGCAAGCCATGACATTGAATCGCACACGACGACCTGAGTCAGTCATTCTTTGAACCATGTTTACTTTGATTACTTCATCCTCTAGGTTTGGAATCAGTGCATCTACGATCTCAACTTCACGAATTGGAAGTCCAGAAGCAATTGCATTTTCGTAAGTTACGATTCGACCAGCCATTACTTCACGACCGAGTCTAGTTTTGGGGGTCCAAGTACGCAGAGCGGCAATTGCCTCATCGGCAGAGGAATGACGGCGACGACGGCCACCAGTTTCCTCGGTCTCTTCTTTTGCAGCAAAAGCCTGAATCAGACCTGGTGCCATTTGAGTTGTCTCTTCATCACTCATATCAGAACGCCTCCTCAATCTTTGTCTTGGTCGCTTCTACAACAGAAGCGTAGGAATCATCGATGTGAGCACCATTTAGACGGTCTTCATCAGGAAGTACAGAGTCTCCGTGAGGAATCTCTAGTCCTGCATCAACCATTCCCTTTAGTGCAGCAAATACACGGTTTCCATTGGTACTAGCAGCTAATCCGATATCTAGGACTGCCTGGTCATGACCTGCAGCGATTGCAGACTTTCCAAGTGCAAATCCTGTCAGATAAGATGCTGGGAGATTCTTGCGAGAGTTGGACTCAGGCCACCCGTAGCGTGAAACAAGGTCGTCACCAGTTACTGACAATTCTACCTTGTCACCATCAGCCTGCCAAGAAACTACTTGACAAACAACACGGGTGTTTGAAATTCTGACTACTGCTCGAGAATTACCACTCTTTAGCAGTTTTAGACGGCGGCGGTAATCGGTTTCACCGCTGCGACGTCGACGGTACTGGTTGCGTTGTCTAGGTCCTCTTGCCATCATTGGTCACCTCCAATTGTAATTCCTTCAACACTCATCTGAGCTTTCATGTGAGCGATTGAACGGTATGAGCCACCTTTTGCCTTCAGGTAGTAGTGGCGGTATTGAGAGCGCTCAAGTGTGCCATCTTCACGCATTTCTTTGAGAGTACGACGCTGAGCACGGATTGTAGCCATCCACTGTTGCTTACGTGGGTTGCGAGCATTTGCGGAACCGGATCTCTTTCCGTGACCTTTTCTGCGCCCCTTCATCTTCTGAGTCTGGCGCTTTAGAGCACGAACTCTAGAAGTTCCTTGTATTGCCTTTGCCTTAATCCACCCGCTATCGATAGCCTCACGGATATCTTCCTTCTGAACAGATTGTGCTACTTGGTCTAAGTAAGACGGGTTAATCCAAACTCTGTGGACTCCGCACTTCAGTAGTTGAGCAGCCATTTTCTTTTGGTTAGTAATCTGCATCAGCGATTCCTCCTGCGGTTTAGTACCCTGATTCCCAATTCGTCAGCACGAGAGTGAATATTCTCGCGCTTGCGTCCACCAACAGTAGCACCGACACGTGCTGCTTGGGTCTCTGCATCGATTTTGTCAAGGTCTCTTGAATTGTGAACCATCACTTCTTCGAATCCTGATGGGTGAAGGCCGCTTGCTGCGTTTACCTTACCATGTCCGATTCGAACTAAAGAACCTCGATACTTGTAATTGCGACGTTGCTTGTTATCCATTCCGTGTGGCTTTCTCCAGCCAGAGCGGGATAGGCGCTTGTAACGGAACCATTCGGTTCTGCGGAATGAAGGTGTGCCTTTCTTTTGTGCAGCCCTAAGTGCAAGTGCAGCCTTTAGTTCGTCGGATAGGACCGGCTTTTGGCGTGCTATGTGCTCTTCAACATAGTCCTCATCTTCCCAGTCTTCATCGTCTTCGTAATCTGCTTCGAAGTCGTCCTCTTCTACGGATTCTTCTTCCTCTTCAGCAGATTCTTCTTCGACCGGTGCTGGTTCATCAGCACCCTCTTGGAGCCTTGCAATAAGGTCAGCTTTCTTTCCAGAAACTGGCAAGCCTGCTTCCTTTAGCAACTCTTTGAGTTGGGCAACTGTCTTCTTTTCTAAATCACTCATCTCAATTCCTCCTTCATGCCTTTTCAATCAGGTAAATTCCATCCTGGAATACACGTCGGTCACGCTTCTTTACAGTAGTTGAACGTTCGATATTGGCTGCAGTCTGGCCGACTGCTTCCTTATCGATACCACTGACAACAACTTCGGTCTTGTTTTGGACTTTCACATCAACACCGGATAGAATTGCTGCAGTTCTTGGTACGCGCTCACCAAAGTAATTGTTTACAATCAATTGGTTGCCCTTTACCGCTAATGTCATTGGGAAGTGAGAATATAGTGCTTTCAATGTGTAAGTAAAGCCATCTGTTACTCCCTTTACCATATTGTTTAGATGTGCTTTCCAAGTACCAGCAAGGGCTCTTTCCTTGCGACGTGGAACGTCTATGCGAACTATTAGAGCGCCACCCTCTTGGAAAATATCGTGTCTTGGACTAACGAAATCTCTAGAGAGGCTTTTGCCCTCAGGTCCTGTGATAGTGACTGTGTCACCATCAATCGTTGCAGTAACTCCTTCAGGAATTTCTACAGTGTGTTCAACTCGATCTAACTTAACCATGTAATCACCTCAGTAAACATATGCCAGAAGTTTTCCGCCAATGCGGTTCTCCTTAGCGTCTTTGTGATGCATTACACCACTGTTAGTAGTCAAGATCAGTAGTCCGAAATCTTGCGCAGGAAGGTAGCGACCTTCCCACTTATCGAACTCCTGGCGACGAACTGAGTGGCGTGGTTTAACTACGCCACACTCGTTGATAGCGCCACGTAGTTGAACGATGAATTTGCCTCCTCGTCCGTCGTCGTTCTTCTCAATCTCTCCGACATAGCCGGAGGTTTGCATAATCTCTAGAACTGAACCAAGCAACTTAGATGCTGGGGACAAATCTACATTGTACTTTCCAGCTTGTTCTGCGTTGAATAGTTTAGCTAGTGCGTCATTAAGGGGGTCGAATTGCATTCATAATCACCTCAATTCATTTTCTTGAATCCTATTTCAGGAGCAACGTCACGGAAACACTGTCTGCACAAGCGCAGGCCGTGGCGGCGAATCATACCTCTGCGGCGGCCGCATCTGCGACATCCGTTTGTTCGTCCAATCTGTTCACCATGGTCTCGTGCCATTTTCACTCCTCCAAGATTTTGATACCATAATTCTCAGCAAACCATGCTCTGGCATCATCAGCATTGGTTCGGTGGCTTTGTGCGACTTTTGCACTTCGACGTCGGCGACGGCTGACACGGTGGCCAGGCCTCTCTAGTACAACATTGATGTCCATACCAAAGATTCCGATGTCTGGATTGTATTTTTGATCAGGGAAATCTGTGTAGTCAGGAATACCAAAGGATAGGTTTCCGGACTTGTCAAAGTTCCAAGAAGGAATTGTATTTTCTCTAACCCAGAACGCGTCGGTTAAGAATTTCTTAATCGCTTCAGGGTTTCTAATGGTGGCTTTGCATCCGATTGGGAAACCAACACGTACCTTTAGGTCACGGTTTTGTTGCTTACCAAGAGTTCTAACTGGAGTAACTCCTGCAACCAGTTCCAATACTTTCTCAGCATTTGAAAGGCGGTCTCCACCTTCTCCAACACCAATGTTGACTACAACCTTAGTAATCTGCGGTATTGCCATTGGGTTTACGGTTTCGCTCATTGGCTCACCTCCACACCTGGTAGAGTGCAATCACCGACAGTGAATACATTATCAGTAACTGTACCGAATCCATCGAATTCGACTTCGTTCGGCATACTTGAACGCTTAACGATGTAGTTGGAAACATCCGCTAGTTTGCCAACATGTATACCACCAACTAGCATACAGCGAGTTCCTTCTCCGAACTTGATATGCTCGAGAACTTGCTGGTCAGGTAGTGAAATCTTCAGAGAGTCACCGGTCTTGTGCTCTGTTGCATCATCGACCAAAATGTTACGACCATCGTGTAGGTGAACTTGTGTCTTACCGCCCTTGATGGTTGACTTGCTTTCGATACGGCAAACCTTCCAAGTAGCTTCTTCAGGAGAAATCGGACGGTAACGTAGACGACCATTTGTATCCAAAACACAACGGTAGTTGCTTTCACCAAGGGTTAGAACATCCATGATACCAACACCACGGCGAGTGTCTTTGACAACACGACCGTCTACCTTTGCTAATCCATTGTGTAGAATCGTGCGAACTTCACGAGTGGATCTTGCTAGACCGATTACATCTCTGATAACAATATTTAGTGGCATACATCTCTCAAGACTGTGAGCACCTGCACGGGGGCGGGTTACCCAAACTGTTGTCTTGCGAGGAAGAGGCCAACTGCGAGGTATGGCCAAACGCTTCAAGTGACTGCTACTTCCCATTATATTCAACTCCTTTCAGCGGTCAAGTGTTGCATTCGCAACTTGTCCGTCTCGTCTAATTTAGTGACGACGACGTTAGAGGCATGGACCGGTACACCCTCTTCTTTGTTGTCAGACTTGGTTGCGGTTGCGCCTTCAACGAAGATGCGACCGTTGTGTGAATTTACATTGATGACTTTGCCAGTCAATGGGTCTGCGTTACGCTTGCCACCAACTCTCTTGCCACCGTGAGCGAAATCGCCACGGACAACACGAACTGTGTCTCCAACACGGATTGTGACTGAACGAAGCCCGGCTAGGCGTTCGTCTGGTTTATCTAATTGTAGACGTGCTCGAATGCGCTTGCGCTTGACGTGTATAGGCGCATTAGCCTGAGACTTGCGCTGCTTTCCTGGTTTGCTACTCTTTGCCATTTCATACACCTCATACGATTTGCTTAGCAGTTGCTGCAATACGAGGCCAGCGCTCAGCTGCCTCACGCGAAACTGGTCCTTTGATATCAGAACCTTGGACATCGCCCTTTTCGTTAGTAATAACACAAGCATTGTCTTCGAATTGAACCCAGGTTCCATCCGCTCTACGGAATGGACGGCGTTGGCGAATTACTACTGCATTGTACATTTGGCGACGGGTCTCTGGCGTACCACGCTTTACTGAGACCTTGATCAGGTCGCCAACACCAGCGGAAGGGTAACGGCGCATAGTGCCACCGAGTTTGGGGACACTGATAATCTGGGCAATCTTAGCGCCAGTATTGTCTGCTACCTGCAGTCGTGCCATGGTCGGCAGACCACGTGTTTGCTTACCTGCAATTCCACGCATCAGACCTCACCACCGTTATTTTCAATGACACAGAATGAGACTGTCTTGGAAAGCGGACGGCATTCCATAATCTTCACTCTGTCACCAATATCTACTCCACCGATGCAATTTGGAAGATGAGCAGAAAGAGCGCTTGTACGCTTCTCATATCGTTCATACTTCTGCATGTATCTAACATTGTCACGTTCGACAACAATCGTACTTTGCATTCCTACATTCGCTACTGTTCCTTCAAGTACCTGGCCGCGTAGGCGCAGGGACCCGTAGAACGGGCAGTTCTCATCTCCATCCCACTCACCGGTAGGGGGTTTTACATCAACTCCGATGTCACGCATCGTAATCACTCACTCCTTTTGTTACGGTATATTCTCTCTTCAGAACGCTGCCGTACCAGCTTTCCGTCGATGGTAACATCGCTGTCACCGATTTTGAATTCGATAGAATTCTTGCCAAGAACAACCTTACGATTATTCTCGAGCATAGTGATGGTTTCTCTGGTCTCGTCTACGACTAGACCGCAGCGGCCAACTAGTGCCGCATCTGGAGAAGATGTGACAATCATGTCACGTCCAATCCAAGATTGATTTAGAGGAGCGCTAACCATCTTATCGCACCTCCACATTGAATCCGTTATTTGTAAGAACTGCAGCGGCCTTCTTCTTGTGATCTCCTTGAAGTTCAATCACACGACCTTTTACAGTACCGCCAGCAGCACACCTGTTCTTCAGAAGTTTAGCAAGTTGATTGATATCGATTGCAGAATCATCGATTCCTTCAACCTTGGTTACAATCTTGCCATAGCGTCGGCGGTCGGTGCTGATAGTGGCCTTCTGCTGCTCTTTAGCTATCTCCTGACAGATGCACAATTCATCTGGGAGTCCACATACGTTACAGATTGCAGCCATTCTCATTCACCTCCTTTCTATTAATTTGATTTGTATCACTGTGATGCCATCTTGGTCCTGATTCGTGCAATTGAGCGGCGGCATGCTTTGAAAGCGCCCATATTGGATGGGGTGCCACCAAGTGATTGCTCTGCACGTAGTTGCAGAAGTTCTTCTTGCAACTCTTCTAGTCTGTCCGCAAGTGCTTCAGCACTCATGGATGCGATTTCTCTGTTTGAGACATGGGTCACTCGGATCCCTCCTCAGTTTGTGGCTCTTCGCCAGCTTCTTCGCCAGCTTCTTCGCCAGTTTCTTCGCCCGCTTCTTCAGCGTTCATTCGCAATTGTTCCTCGGAATAGATTGAAATCTCGTGTGGTAATTTTGTTCCCTTGCGCATGATTGCAACAGTCACACCGATTGTTCCTAATTTCTTAATACATACAGAGTATCCAACATCCATATGCTCTAATGCGGTCTCACCACAGTATTTTACGTGTCCACGAATGAACTTCTGTGTACGGTTTCTACTTCCAGTCAACTTTCCTGCAAGAGTAATGATTACTCCGCGTGCACCAGCTTCCATTATGTTCAGTGCTGCAGAATGCCCAGCACGACGGTAGTACCAGCCGCGCTCCATTGCGCTTGCAATCTTCTCAGCCATAACCTGTGCATTTAATGCTGGGTCCTCGACTTCGTCGACCTTTAGTTTTGGATTTTCAATTCCGAATCTCTCATCGAGTTGCTTTTGCAAATCGTTGATGATCTTACCTTTGCGCCCGATAACCATTCCTGGGCGTTCTGCTTTGACGATAACCTCTGTTCCAGCAGGGGTGCGGCGGATGTCCAATCCACCGAATCCAGCTTTCTTGGTGTTGTTCATCAAGAACTCCTTGACAAGATGGCGCTCGACATTACGGTCGATAATGCGTCTTAATGTACTCTTATTCTCACTCATGATAATCACCTCAGAAGTCGTCCTCCAATTCGTCTTCGACTCCGCTGAAGTCTTCTAGGAATAGTTCGAGATTTACTTGGTAGTGATTCTTTGGAGATGCTCTTCCACGTGCACGAGGAGTCCATCCTTTCTTGATTGGACCGCGGTGTGCAGCACAGTGTGTAATTACCATCTCTTCAGGATCTATGTCTTCGTATTGATGGCGAGCGTTCTCCATGCAACTTTCTAGCAATTTGATCATAATTCTGCTAGCCTTTACGGGATAGCGACCAGGTCCAATTCCACCCTTGCGGTGTCCGACCATTGAAGGTCCAGAGCGCTTGCGTTTCTTGTTTCCAGAACCTAGTCTGAAAGGAACTGCTGTTGCCTTCTTTCTAATGTCAGGTCTGTCGCTATCAATCTTCAACACATTGTTGAGGAATGTAATCGCTTCGCCTGCTGTTTGGTGCTTAATAGCACGTGCGATTTCGAAGCAGTGCTTAACGTGAACATCGGCCTCAACTTTACGAGCAGTAGCAAGGCGGCTTCCTTGAAGCAACTGTGTGTATCCCTTCTGAGGAAGTTCCTTGCGCTTTGAGCGTCGGTCCATTTCTGATTTCTTCCAACCCATCATAATCACCTCACTTCAATGCCACGTGTGAAGAAGAGCGGGTCGCACCAACACCAGGTCCAGAGTGGGTAACACTCTTCCTAGTTAGGGCGAACTCTCCAAGATAGTGGCCTATCATTTCTGGCTTGACTTCGATTTCAACGAAATTCTGTCCATTGTGAACAGCGATTCGCTTACCGACGAATTCAGGCAGGATTGGGACGTCACGGCGGTGCGTGCGCACAGTACGGCCAGTAGAACGGCGCATACGGTTGATGAAATGCTCATTTTCTGATGACAGGCCACGAGCGATAGATCTTCTTGCACGGCTTGTAAGCAGTGTAACTACAGATGCAGCACTAGGATCCTCTTCAGACGGCCATAGTGGCATTGCCTTGAGTTCCTCGATTTCGTATCCTCTGTAGGTGAATTCTTTCTTCTTGCGTCCTGTTACTGTTGAGCGCTTCTTACGAGCCTTTCTTCTGCTCGCCTTTGGTGTCATGAATGACTTCTTCTTTTTCGCCATATTATCTCACCTCAAATTTTCTTGCCGCGGCCTCTTCCTGTGCGGCTTGGAGCTATGTTACCAACCTTAGCGCCCGGTGGGGTGCCACGAGCAACAGAGTTCGGACCGTGAACCGCTTGGTGGTTACCTCCACCATGCGGGTGATCTACTGGATTCATTGCTACACCGCTGACATGAGGATACATCTTTCCTCGTGCCTTAGCCTTGTAGTGTGCTGCTCCTGCTGTTCGCAGTGGCATTTCTCCACGACCGTGTCCTGCTAGAACTCCGATAGTTGCTCGGCAAGTGCCTACCATATCTTTGGAAACACCAGAAGGTAGTCTGACACGTACCTTGCCACCATCTAGGTGTGCTTCGATAGTTGCAGAGTTGCCTGCTGTTCTTGCAATCTTTCCACCATCGCCTGGGCGAAGTTCAAGATTGTTGATTGCAGTTCCTTCTGGAATGTTTGCAATAGTAGTGATATTTCCTGGCCTTAGTGCAACATTGTTGCCAATTGCTACTGTTGAGCCAATAGATAGGCCCTCGGTAGCAACCACTAGATTGGTCTGACCATCTGGAAGTTTGACGCGAGCCAATGGAGCGGTGTGGACTGGACTGTGTATCAGTTCAGTTACTTCACCAACAACATCGCTTACCCGCGGCATTGTGTTTGAACCTGGGAATCTGTGGCTCGCCACGCGGTAGCGTGGTGAACTTCCCTTTCGTTGTGAACGTGTTCTCTTACCCATATTATCACCTCATCAGAATGCGCCAAGTCGCATTGCAGCCTCATCTGCATGATAGCCTTCAGCAAGTTTGACGCTTGCTAACTTTCCATTCTTAGTATTGCGAACATTGACCTTTTCGACTTCAGCATCGAATAGTGCTTCAACCGCTGCAGCGATATCTGCTTTGGTTGCGCTTCGACGAACTATGAATTCTAAGCGGTTACCGGAAGTTCTTGCTTCCATTGCCTTCTCAGTAATCCATGGTTGCATAATTACATCATACGGATTTACCATTCATCACACCTCCTCAATTCAGTGCCTCCACTGCTGTCTTTGTAAAGACAGTAAGTCGACCAAGGTCTCCACCAGGAGCAAGATGCTCTGCTGATAGATCCTTAGCAGCGACAACGTCGACGCCTGGAAGATTTCTAGCAGCCTTTGCAAGGCCGTCCTTGTTTGCAACAACTAGTAAAATGCTCTTAGGAGTCTTGTGGACTCTGCCACGCATAGTTGCTTTACCTGCACGAATCTTGCGACCTTCACGAGCACGGCGTAGGTCGTCTCCTAGGCCTAGAGCCTCGAAGATTGCATTGATTTTACGAGTTCCACCGTTTAGGTTGAATGCCTCGATGTCAATCTTTTCACCGTTCTCAGAATATTCTCCAAGAATGATTGGCAGGGATGAAATTTCTTCAGCGAAACGGTGTCCACGGTTGGATACCATTTCGATATTGGTAGTTGCAGTAAGTGCAGAGTTACGGGCTTGTCTACGCTCGTTGCGATTCAACTTGCGAGACCAATCTTTCTCTACCTTAGGTCCGTGAGCACGGCGGCCACCCAATGTGTGAGGGCTCTGAGCTGCTCGGCGTTGACCAGTTCTTCTCATGATTCTGGACACACCACGACCCTTGCCCCACCATTCGACGGAGAGTTTCATACCGCTCATTGGCTTGCGCTTTCCTTCATGTGGGTTGGAACCGTATGCTTGTCGGCGGTTAGCACGAGCACTTGCTACTGCTAATTTGACTAAGTCAGTTCTGATTTCAGAATTGAATGAATCTGGAAGAGATACCTTCTTGCCCAATTCGACATCGATATCGTATACTTCCTGCAAACGGCCAGCGTCGAGTTCGTCTTGCTCGATGTTGTTGATGATGTTGTGTACTGATACCTTCATCTTCATGCCCCCTGCTTGCTAGATGTACTAACGTATGTTATCTCGTAAGGATGAGCAGCTTTGTCAGATCCTCGTGTAGCGTCACGGAATCTTACCAAACGCTTTGCTGGCCCTGGAAGGCTTCCCTTAACCAATACATAATCTGAGTTGACTTCACCGTAGTGCAGGAATCCTCCAGATGGAGTGATTGCCTTGTCGTCTGCAGTTGCGATTGAAAGGATTCTCTTGTTGTACTCGGTGCGCTGGTGATAACCTGTCTGTCCACCTTGTCTGATAGTCTTACGAACATATCCGGTACCGAAGTCACCCATGTTACCATGTTGACGTCGCTTCTTTGAGTTTTTGTGAGATTGTAGTTTTCCACCAAATCTCCTGATTACACCTTGCCATCCGTATCCTTTGGTGACTCCGACCGCATCTACATAGACGCCCTCTTCGAATACATCACCAATAGACAATTCTTGGCCTAGGTTTTCTTTTGCCCACTCTATTTTAGCAGCGGAGTCTCCACCAGCCAATCCAAGTTCCATAACTTCAGGAGTCTTGGATGGGGTTCCAGTGATTGAATGTGGTTGAGTTGCAGCAATGATTCTTACTTCAACTAAATCTGCTTCCTCTAATGCCTCAAAGTGCTTATCTGTATCGTGGACCTTCATTGCATTGTTGTGCAGTCTGCGGAATAGTTGAGGGAACGCCTCAGAAATTTGTTCCACATCAACCCATGCCTCGCCTGCAGCTTGCTTACCATAAGGTGTCATTTTGTATCCACGAACTCCGAGTACTCTCATCTTTGGTACTTCGACTACAGTTACTGGAATTCTGATTTCCTGTCCTGCACTGTTCGATTTAGGGTTCAGATCACGAGCCATGACATGGGTCATTCCGGCTTTCCAGCCGACGAATCCCTGTACACGGACCTCGCTCGCATCGGTTTCTGGCCACGACTTAACGTGTCCAAAATGTCGTGCAGACCGCTTACGCGGGCTAAACGCCATACTACCACGCCTTGGGTGACTTCTCTTTGCCATATGTTCGGCCTCCTATGTTTCGTTACTCTGCATTGGCCCCCCGATAAGGGGCATACAGAGGCTCTCAAGGCTAAGGAGTTGCCGTGACACCGGCCCTCAGTCCACGATTGGGACCGTGAGTAATGGGGTGCTATGCATTGCCCACAGTGTCTGGCCACTCGCCTTTCAAGCACTTTGCCGACTTACCTCCCCTATATGAGTGGTTCGGTCGAGAACGATGTATAGAGCCGCTAGGCGGTTATGTAAATTGACAGTCTTCAAGCATTGTGGTTAGAAAGTGAATTTGTACCTCCTGTTATGCAAATCCTCTTGACCCCCCGCCGCTCAATCACCTGTTATGACGCCTATGCTGTCTCACCCGCATCTTTGCGAAGGAGTAGAGGCAAGAGCATACCAACTGTGTGCTGCTAAGCAAGCTATTTCTGGTTCGACGTTGCTCGTTATGCCAACAGGATTGGGTAAAACCGCTGTGCAGTGGATGGCTATGGCTAATGCCTTGGACGGCAACGGAAAAATCGTTCTAGTTGCGCCTACCATAGGACTAGTTGCACAACAAACTCGCATGGCCAGAGAATTCCTAAACATTGAATCTGAAAGAATCGTAACTATGACTGGTCAAGACAGGCCTGCAAAAAGAGAAGATATTTGGAAGGATGCAAAAATTGTGATGGCCACCCCTCACGTCATTCGAAACGATGCTAGAAGTGGCAGAATATTGTTATCCGAAATCGATTTGCTAATCGTAGACGAAGCACACCACGCTACGGGATCAGATTCTATGGCTCAATTAGGAGACATGTACCTTGAGGCTTCACCAAATGCCTGGGTTCTAGCTGCTACTGCTTCGCCTGGGGTAAAGACAGGCAAAGTATTGGAAGTCATCCAAAGACTTGGCATTGAGAGACTTCATGTCACTCATAGAGATGATGACTTAGTTCAACCTTATCTCACCTCGATGGAAATCAATAAACACGAATTGAATATCCCAGATAGGTTGCTTGAAATCATTAGACCTCTAAGAATTTTAGAGGCTGAAGAATCTGAGTTTTTGATTAGATCAGGATTCCTAATTCGTTCCGGTAGAGTAACTACTGCCGCAATAGAAGAAGCACAAAGAAGAGCGAGTGCTGCAATCGGCAGAGGCGATGCTAGAGGCTATGATGCTGCTAAGCGAATAGGAGATTTGCGCAGATTGCATAGATTGCTAGATTTGCTTGATACTCAAGGTCTCAAATGTGCAATCAAATATCTAGAAAGAGCAAAATTTGAGAAAGACCGCAAGACCAAGCGGTTTCTTTCATTGCCTCCAGTTGCAGAACTACTGAGGGAATGCCGAGATGAAAGTGAATGTCATCCTAAGCCATCGCTGGTCATCAAACTGGTAAAAGAGGGACTAGACGGTGGTGGCAAAGTCATCGTGTTTACTGAATACAGAGATACCGTTGATAATCTGTTGGAGATTTTAGAATCTGATTCAGATATACGACCGGGTAAATTCGTGGGCCAGGCAAGCAAGGGTAGTCAAATCGGAATGAAACAGAAGGAACAGGTCGCTCAGTTAGAACGATTCAAAGAAGGAGAAATCAATGTTCTTGTAGCAACCAGTGTGGGTGAAGAGGGTCTGGATGTCCCTGCTGCTGATAGTGTGATTTTGTACGAGCCAGTCCCAAGTGCAATTAGAGCGATTCAAAGGCGAGGAAGAACTGCTAGACAGAAGGATGGAGATGTCAATATCTTGATTGCAAAAGGAACGCGGGATGAGTATGTGCAACAGGCCTCATTGAAGCGTGAGCAAGCGATGTATAGAACTTTAGATACCTTGCAAAAACAATCTCGACTGCCAAAAAGAGCGGCTCCAAAATCAGATGTATTAACAGATTTCAATATCGACGGCCAAGATGCTGAGTCATTCATAGTATCTGAAGAAAAGAGATTGTTCAGGGAAAAAGAAATTCCTGAACCCGAACCGGCACCGACAAAGAAAATCAACAAGACTCCGCCAGTTCTACCAAATCGACCAAGATCACAACGTTCACTAGCGGATTTCTCAAATCCGGCACAACAACAAGAATCCAAAGATTGGTGGAAGCCAGTATTGGATGGTTCTACTCATTCAAGGGAAGAAGAGGCAAGTGCTGCAGGTGCTGCCCAAGCCGAAGTTATCGCAAATAGTCAAGAGAAAGATTCGCAGACATTAATCACAATCGATCACAGAGAAGCAAATTCCACCTTACCTGCAATGCTAAAACTACATGGGCATGAAATTAGTCTGGAAAATTTGACAGTTGGAGATATTCGAATTTCGGATAGAGTACTAATTGAGAGAAAGAGTGCTCGAGATTTGGTTGATTCACTAATTGATGGAAGATTGATTCATCAAGCACGTAGGCTACACAGTGCAGCACCTAGGCCACTACTCATAGTGGAATCTACAGAGTCACAGAGGGTTCATCCAAATGCAATTCATGGAGCAATGGCATGGGTTACTCTAGATCTTGGTCTGCCAGTCTTGATGACTGGGTCTCCAGAACAAACTGCTAGATTCATTTCGATTGCAGCAAAGAGAGAGGCTAGAGTTTTGGATTTGTTAATGACTCATTCTCGTAAAAAATCAAATGATGCTGAGAAATCTGCAATCAAAGCGGCTTCAGCGGAAATAATGTCGATAATTGGTGGTCAAAATACAGAGGGTACTTTATCGAAAAAATGGAATGAAGAGGTATTAGCAAAGAGAGCTAAATTAATTGCTGAATTACCAGGAATAGGTACCGCCACCGCACAAAAAATAATGGCTGCGGCAAAGGATATTATGGGGTTGTGTACAATGAGTGAGTACGAACTAACTCAAATTGATGGAGTGTCTTCAATTCAGGCTAAAGGCCTGCACAAATTCTTGCACGGTTAATCAAGATCCAATCAATAAGGCACGAGTCCTTAACTGGGCAAATCTATCTGGGAAATGGCCCAAAGCAAAAGCGATAAGTTCAGTCAAATTCACAACTGGAATATCGGTATCCTTGTTTGCCACACGGCCAGCCTTTCCTTGGTAAGAATCTAGGTTGGAATGTGATTGTGTACATGCGCTAACTAGGATTTGTGCTCCTGCACTCTTTGCATCATTCAAGACTCTAGCTGTCATCTTCATTACAGAGTCTCCAAGAGAGAGTAGAGATGGATTTCCTACACTAGAGGTCTTTGTCTTGTATTCAATAGGACGCCCTCCAAGGGCACTCATCAATCTCTCCATGTATGTAGGATTCCAAGCATCGTCTCCACCACACGCTCCTTCGCGTTGCATGTGAGGCCCATAGTAGCAGGCAATATCCAAATCTAGTGGATTTAGTACAGCGGCCTCAACTTTGTCTAGACCAATTTCATCGACTAGAACATGTAGCAAGTGGTTGGTGGTGATTTCATCGACCTCTGCAGTCATTCCTGTTGTCTTGGATAGAACTGTATTTGCATTAGCAAGTGCAATTGGGTCATTGCGGAAAGTCTCCAATGAATCGTGCAGAATACCTTGTGCTGATGCGCATGCAGTAATGATATCATGGCCATTCTTTTCAGCCAATGCAATATTTCGAGCATTCAAAGCGAGTTGTAAATCGTTGTTACCTTGCTTGATGATATTTCCGCCATCGCTGTTGTAACCAACAATTTCGACCAGTTCAATTCCAAGTGATCTACAAAGCGGTTGAATTGTGTCTTCTACTTCTGAAGAAGATTGACGAGCCACATTTCCTGGATAATATGAGTACTTAACCATCACAATCACCTTAGAATCTGCTATCCAATTCGTTGAAAATAGCCACCACTTCGTGGTGGTTTGCCACCTTACTGTTGAACATGTTTGGTATCTTACCAATTCCAGCAGGTGGAACAAGCATTCCTTGGAATCCACGCATCATTGGCCCACCGTTTCTAGTGAAACCTAACATCATTCGTAATGAGACACCGTTCATTATATTCGAACCAAGACCCAACGGGCCGAGAACTGAACGGTATAATGTGGTTTCATTGACGTTTCCTGACATCTTTACGGAACGAGAATAATGCTTGACTAGTCTACCACTGCGGCCGGAGAATTTGTATTCTGCCAATAGGCGAGATCTTGCAGCGTATAGTGAATCTGCTGCTTGAGAGCCATCAATCCCATGTCGCTTTATTGATGAGATATCTGCTTCGTCCCAAACTCCGCCCTTTCTTTGCATCAATTCGAACATCTGCGTGACATGGTCTTCGCCAGAACGTGGGTCTTGGCTTCTAACCCACCTCTGCAATGCAAGACCTGGGCCAGAATATTCGTCATCCACATCATAAGTATCTGACATTGCGTTAACCAATTGTAATGACCCAACATCCGCCAAAGTGTGTAGGCGTGTTGCTTCTGCAGAAGTCATTACACCCATAGGCGCTCCTGAAATCAACCTCTCACCTTGACGAGGGTCCGCCTCCATCCATGGCTTGGAATTTGCACGCTCTGTATCGAATCTGTCGTAAGACACCATCAAATCCTTGACTACGTCGTAACCTGGAATTGGTTCAATGGTTAGAGTATCTCCATCAGAAACCAAATCACATATGCGAGTAGTATCAGCAGGCAAAATTCGGCCATTTGCTTTGACTCCAGTCAAAGGATTTTGACCAGCTACTGAACCGCTTCTGAATGTTAGAGATCCATCGACCTCACGCTTAATTGCAACCAATGCATCTTCAATCGAAGCATGGCCTGGGATGGCCACTGCTACAGTATCATATCCCGATTGAGCCATGATAGGGTTGTAACGGAAGATGCGCATTGTTATCGAGAGTTCTGCATGTTCGATTTGACCAGGTGTAAAGTCGCCATCGAATCCTCCGTCCTCTTCATCGCCTGAACCATAGGCAATCATTGCCTCTACCAATTCCTCTTGGAAAATTCCACTGGAATCCACACAAGCAATTCTTGGAAGAACTGAATTAACCCATTCTTTCCATGGGTCTTCGAAATCTACATCACACAACTTAATCTCGTGATTTCTAGTTGCACCTAATGCTGCAAACTTTTCATCCCAATCAATGCCTGCTTTACAGTATTCATCGTAAGATGAATCTCCGATTGCACAAACAGAATAGTGAACACCACCAAGTGCTGGGTTTGAACTGCAAGTCGCATTCCACAATTCATCAGCATTGTCAGGCATTTCTCCTTCACCCCATGTCGAGGTTATGATTAGGATTCTCTTATGGGAAGCGAATTGAGAAACATCATAGCCATCCATGTCAATTACTGTGGCTTCAAGTCCATAGGCAGCAGCCATCTTTGCTGACTTTTCTGCTAGGCCTGCTGCATTTCCAGTTTGTGAACCAAAGAAAATCGCTAGGCTACGGTCACCTGATAGAACTCCTGCTAAAACACCGGCATCAGCACCAGCCTCAGTGGCTACTGCTACAGGAGCTGGCGCCTGTTCGACAACTGGTGCGGCTTCTTGAGGGGCTTGTTCCACCGCTCCGCCTTCATATTCGAATTTGATAATCTCAACAGGACAAGCATCTGCTGCTTCTTCGATTAATTCGGAGAACTCAGAACGGAACTCGGTTTTGATAGCAGAGAAGCCAGTATTTCTGTCGGTGGAACCGTCTTCTCGAACTTCAGCTTTGATATGACTGGTATCATCGGTGACTTCGAAAACTTCGGGCAATATATCCTCGCATGCATCACAGGTGATGCAATCTTCCTCTATCCAGACCTTTGCGACGGTTGGCATGAGTTCACCCAATGCTCTCGCTGAGCAATCCTCTCGACTCGGATATAGTCTTTGAAGGTTCGTGCCTCTCCCTTTAGGGAGAGGATATCTAAAGCCGTCAGAATCCAGGCCAAATCACATGTGGAAATCGTCCATTCCACCCATCATTTCTTCACCGGAGATTCCCTTGGATGAAATGACATCATCGATTCTTAGGATCATTATTGCGGTTTCAGTGGCAGACTGAATTGCTTGTTCTACTACTCTTTGAGGTTCGAGTACATTTGCTTCACGCATATCCATTACTCCGCCATCCTCTACATTGATTCCAGAGAATCCTTTTCCATCAGCGTGAGCCTTACGCAATTCAATGATTGTGTTCACCGGATCTAAGCCAGCATTTTCTGCAAGAGTACGAGGAATGATTTCTAGCGCACTCGCAAATGCTTCAATCGCCATTTGTTCACGACCACCAACAGATTCTGCATAAGACCTCAATTCGCGGGACAGTGCAGCAAGTACGCTGCCGCCACCAGTTAGAATTGCACCGTCTTCCCAAGCCACTGAAACTACACCAACTGCATCGTCGAAAGCACGACGGATTTCATCGACTACGTGCTCGGTTCCACCGCGCAATAACACAGAAACCGATTTCGCTTCAGGGCAACCAGTAATGAATGTCATATCTGATTCGCCAATCTTACGTTCTTCGACCTTTGCTGCCTTACCTAAATCATCCGAAGTCAAGTCATCAATATTGGTCACAACTCTACCTCCGGTTGCCTTGGAAAGTGCTTCCATATCGCTCTTTTTTGCCCTTCGAATTGCAAAGATACCAGCTTTTGACATGTAATGCTGGGCTAGGTCATCAATTCCTTTCTGACAAATGATAACATTGGCACCACTTGCTTGAATTTTTTCTACTAATCCTTTGATGTAGTTTTCTTCCTCTTCAAGGAAAGATGCTAGCATTGAAGGGTCTGTAATCTGAATCTTAGCATCAACTTCAGTCTTCTTGACTTCAATTGCACTGTTGATTAGCGCTATCTTAGCGCCTGAAGATGAACGTGGCATTCCTGCATGGACTCTCTCTTTGTCAAGGATTATCCCATCGACTAGAGTACTGTCCTTGATTGAACCGCCTTGACGTTTCTCAACCTTAATGTCCGACAAGTCAACCATTCTTTCACCATCTTCCACGGTACCTACTGAGTTTACTGCACGTACACAAATGTCAGCCAAGAAAGATTTGACTGCTCCAGCAGATTTACCGGTCAGGGAAGTCTTTGCAACCTCCATCAGTACTGAATCGTCATTTTCGGTTGAGATTCCATGGGATTCTAAGCATCCCACTGCCATTTCTGCAGCAAGTCTGAATCCTTCACAAATTACGGTAGGATGGACATTTTGCTCGATTAAATCCTCAGATCTCTTCAAGAGTTCACCAGAAAGAACGACAGCAGTTGTCGTACCATCATAGCAATGTTGTTCTTGAGTCTTTGCGACTTCAATAATCATCTTTGCAGCTGGGTGTTCAATGTCCATCTCTTTGAGTATGGTTGCACCATCGTTTGTGATTACTACATCGCCCATGCTATCAACTAGCATCTTGTCCATTCCTTTTGGACCTAAAGTGCTGCGAACTGCATCTGCTACAGCCTTGGCTGCTGCGATGTTATTGGATTGAGCACTGCGGCCACGAGTTCGCTGTACTCCTTCCTTCAAAATGAAGATTGGTGCTTGTCCATTTCCATACATATAACATACCTCGGCAACTTATCCCATGGGAAGCCTATCTTCAACCCATCGCAATTGCAATTCACCGGTTATTGTCGAGCCATTGCTGGCCATAGTGATTCCATTGCTCCATAGTCCAACCTTCTGGAAGGCCTGCTGCGGGCACAGGAGGGCCTGTTTGAACGGGCTCGGGCGCAGGTGATGTTGGCGGTGAAGAGTCTGGAACTGTCATTTCCATTGAACCTACATTCGGAGCGGCAGCAACAGCACCATATGTTGCTGTTAGATTATCTTCATATCCATCTTCAGCCCAATGCTTATCCTCTTCTTCTTCTTCACTGTTTAGAACCATCAATAGAACTACGAGTAAAGCAACAATTGTTAGACCACCTACTATCCAGATTCCGATTCCGACCCAATCTACTGAGTCTTCTGCTGCTGCTGCGGCTTCGGCATCACCATCAGATCTTTTCAGAGTGACTGAAAGTTCTAGTGACGCAGCGTCCTCAACTGTGTTCGAAATCGCCCAAACTGTGATTGAAGATTCAATGAATTCCTCTCCAAGGTTCTCGAGGCTTGAACTCTGTACTTCGAAAATTACGGTAACCTCTCTATTACCTTCTACTTCCAACCAGAAATCTCTATCACTTGAGTCAATCGAAGCACTGTACCAATTCCTAGTATCGCCTTGATCCCAATCCATGGTCACTGATTGACCATCATTGTATTGATTCCTTACAGTAACAATAACTTCGTATCTACCTGCTTCATCAATAATTGTTGATTCTGTAGAGATTATTCTCAGCCAATTCTGAGACCCAACTCTGTAGGTACACTTGCCGTCGCTTGAGACGGTTGGGTCATTCACGCTGGTAGCGATTACCTTGAGCATTAATTGGCCATTTGTTCCATCATCGAACCAGAATCTAACGGTTACATTGTAAGTTTCTCCCGGCTCCAAAATTGGGGTTAAATCACCGTCGATCAATTGATCGAACTCTGCATTCATTCCTTCGGGCAGGTCCATGCTCAAGGTGAATCTATCATCTTGATTACCATCGTTTCTAACTTCGAAACGCATTGATTGGGCTTCTCCTCCCGGAATGTAAGATTGCTCGGAATCCTCATCTGAAACCCATACTGCAGATGTATCTATTACATCCACATTGATTGTGATTTGCTTTGAGACCAGCGGGTCATCAAGACTTGTTGCAGTTACTCTTGCGGTATACAAGCCAGGTGCTAAGCCAACTGGCATAGGTAGATTCAGAGCAATGCTGGTCTCTCCATCCCATGCATCAAGAACTGGCGTTTCATCAGATGAAAGGAATGCTTGTAATTTCCAATTAGATTGTACTAGATTCAAGGAATATGCCTCATCATCATTTCCTAAGTTTAGTAAGTCAATGTATACAATACGAGAATTTCCATTTGCAGGCGCTTCGATTTCGAGTTCTTCAGCATACATTTCTACTTCTCGTAATACAGGAACTTCAATCTTCTTCGAGATGACATCTGTTCCGAATAAAGATTCACCACAAGAAGGACAAACTGCACGCAATGAAAATGGTATTTCTCCAGGAGTTGCGTCGCTTGGAGCGGTTACATTCAGCATCAATTCGACTTGTTCACCCTTAGTCAAAGGCATCGGCATTTGAACGGTACTATGATTCATATCAGTGACGAATGAGACCCAACCTTCGCCTTGGAAGTTGGAAGTAACTCGATAACTTGCTTCTCTATTACCAGCATTCTGTAACTTGAATGGAATACTTGTAGTCTCGCCCGGCAACAAACTATCTGCGAGTAATGGAGCTGTTGATGAGAGGTGAACACCATATTGTTCTGTTATTGCTAAATCCGCAGAAATTCGACCCATCTCTCCTAATTGGGTACTACCGGCATCTTCCCACCATACTTCCCAAACTTGTTGCTGCACATCAGAACCCGCTGGAATTGAAAGATTAATCCACATTTCAGATGTATTTCCACCAGGAATTGCTGGTAAAATCACGTTAGTTCCGTGCTGATTTGGATTCGCGCTATCGATTCTAATCATAGGTAGACTTGGGTTCATCCAAGAGGTGTTCGAAACATTTGACTGAATCCTTACCTGTGCGGACATGTAACCATTATTCTCCACAACACAATACATTGGAATTATTGTGTTTGGAGGTGTTGTGTATCCTCCAATTGGATTGTCGCAAGTGATATCCAATGTGTACTCGCTTACTTTCTCAATTCCGAATAATACGAAATCGTCTACATGCATTCCACTGGAAGCACCCGAACCATCTGATTGGAATAAGATACCATAGGACCATGAATGGCCTCCTAATTGATCGGTAGGGTCCCAAGAAATGTTACTCCACTGACCTGCTGTAATACTTGGTGCGTCCTCAACGAAATTATGAGAAAGCGTGTTTTCTGGTGCACCATTTCCTCTCCACAATTCAAGTGCAACTAAATCACCTGCACCCATTTGACCCCATGTTTGGACATGCATTTGTGCAGACATTAGACCTGCAGAGTTGAGTTGCATCTTACACATCCACTGGATATATGCTTGAGATAATCCTCCGTCAAGAGATGCACCATATCCACAATTGCTACTATCTCCTCTAAATGCAAAGACTAGGCGACTGCGAGATGATGAAGGGTAATCTGAATCAGAATTTCTATGTCTCCAGTTCGCTTCACCGACTGCAGATGCAGAATTATCTTCTTGCCAGATACCTATTCCAGTTGCGTCGCTACCATCGATTGGATATTCTCCTCCATAGAATGTCGGTTTTACTGCTGCAGGTAGTTGCTGGTCGCGAGGGTCACCTTCTGCATCCATGTCATCCCGAGATAACGCCACAGGCAGTGCTCTTTCCATAATGTCATTCTCATTTCTGTCGTCTGAAGGGTTGAACACAGTTGCTCGAATGATAATTCCGCCAGACAATTCATTATTACTTACATTCAAGTGCGAGTGAGCAACGAATGCCTCCCATTCAAATGAATCAGTGTAAGATTGACTTCCTAACATAGGAACAGTTTCCCAAGTAGTTGAATTCATTATGTAACCAATGGGATGAACCATTTCAACAGTTACGGTTGCATTTGAACCTTGAAGAGAAACACCTCCACGCTTGACTTCAACAGAAATTTCTACAATGTCACCTTTAGCAATGTATAGCAACACACTGCCATCTGGTTGAATCCACTGACTTGCAGCACTCGAATTGATTGAGATTTCAGACACTGAGAAGTCATCGGTAGAACCACCACGGCCCATTGTAGCTTCAACACTCTGAACAGAAATGGATAAAATCGACTGCACCAAAAGTAGGCTCACCAATAGGAATGGTATCGACTTGCGCATATTCATCAACACCCATGCGACTATCACTCTGCATATGAATGTCCCCTTCCCATGTCCCCGAAGGGGACAAGGGGTTGACTATGACAATTAACCGATTTAATCGCCATTAACACACTTGAATGAAGGGCAACCTTTGAGAAAGCAAAGTGTCGGGATAATAATGTGAGTGAGATATCTGACAAAGGCCCCTTTGCGGCTCGGCTCTGGTTGACAGGGCTTGTTTTCTGTCAAATTTTCCTCACGCCTATGGCTGCATTTTCGATTACATATCTTGTCGAATTTGAGATGGCATCAGAGAATTTCACAATGTCGTTTCAATCTGAAATGATTCCATGGATTGTGGCTGCATCGCTTGCTTACGGGATGCTTGCCCTTCTTTTGGCTCTGATCTTCGGTGGTTTTACACCGATTTGGATTGTTGAAAAAGGAGGATGGAAAGCGGCCTTGGGATTGACAAGAACCAAAAGAGATGCTGCAACATTGAGACATTCTAGAAGAAACCATGCTAATTCTCCTCATGCAAAATTGACTGTTATGGTCAGTGATAGAATAATGAAACGCCATTCCTTACTTTCTACACATGGTGGACTTGTACTACTAGCAATTCCGTTTCAATTGTTGTTGGTAATTATCCCATTAGGATTCGTAATTTTCATTCCAGATGAATGGATTAGAGTTAATCGCAGATTGGAAGTTGCTCTGGCGTGTTATCTAATCGTGCTAATCATGGTGATGAGAGTATTTCCAAAATTTGCACGCAGACACATCACAATTGCCGCATTCACTAGGCGCTGGTTGATTTCAATGACTAAATTATCTTGGTTAGCCCCCGTTCTCGTTCTCTGGTTAATGGGTAGATTGGCTAGTGTAATCGTTCTTTCATGGGTTGGCGCAGATGTTTCTAGCACACTTCATCTTGAGCAATCATTCATGGAAGATTTCTTGCAAATTGGTAGCGTTCCTGAGGCGTCTTTCTTGGATTTGCTTACCGCGTTAGCAGTTATGCCACTAGCTGCATTCACAACACTCGCTTGCTTGGGCGGAGGATCTGGAACTCCGCCTGAATGGATGAGGTTAGGAAATGAGACGGAAATCAAAACGCCTGAAGAAGAAGGCGACGGTGGTGCAATAGTAGCAGTTGGTAGAACAGTAGGTGCTGTTGCTGGAGCAGCAGTCGGCATTGGAATTGGAATCGCTGCGACCGCTGCATCTGGTATTGCTTCAAAGGCCCAGAGTGCAGGAAGTACAGCAATTGCTGCTGCAAATGCAACACCTCAAGCAGTCGGTAAAGGAATAGATGCAGTTTCCACCGCTGATGAAGCGTTCACATTCGTTGATGATGCAGATATAATCCCTGATGATAGCAACCACATAGATTCTGAAAATGAAGGTGGTAATGCTACTGAATTCGAAGGATTGGGTTCAATGTTTGATTGATTACTCTTCTTCTTCACTCGCCAATATTGGCCTTCCATCGGTTAGAACCAAACGGACGAATCCCATTATCCAACCATCATTTCTAGGCCTGCCCAAATCAGGTCTTGCTTCATTTAACAGATTCTTGCCGCACGCCCTACACCTTACCGCAGTTACTTCCCACATAGGTTGCGAAAATGCACAGCATGAATCATCTGATTCAGACACATTACGGATTTGTTGTAGCCTCATAGCTAATTGTTTGGTATAAGGTGCATCCTCACCAAATACCAATGCCGTGAACCTATTCAGAACAAGCCAACCTGCGACAGTCCACAACCCAAATCCAAACAGAGTTGAGCCGTGAGCAAGGCTGACCCATCCAAAAGTCAGCGGTATAATTGCAAATACCAAGGCTAACCAATAGAATAGCCGCATATGCATGACTCTTTGGATTAGATGTGCATCGACATAGATTGGTTCTGGATGAGGAGGAAACTGGTCGTTCCATGATTTTGCTCTAGGAAATGTCAGAAATGGAATCCTAGTGATAAGATAAGCCATAATGGCTCCTGAAGAGAATTCCAATAATTCCATCCACATTTTAATCGCCACGTAGACGCTTTAGAACGGCTTCAGTCTTATCCATTCCTCGAGAAATGTCGTCACGTGAAATCGTGTATGCGAATCTTAGATGCCCTTCTCCTGAAGGTCCGAAAGCGCTACCCGGGGAGCACAAAACTCCTCCTTTCAGTAACTCAATTGCAACCTCTTCACTATTCATTCTTGGAACTTCCACCTTAGGGAAAACATAGAATGCACCCTCAGGTATATGGCACTGTACACCGGGCATAGCATTCAGTCTCGAACAGATTAGATCTCTTCGAGCCTTGAATTCTGCACACATCTCATCAGGGTAATCGTTAGCATCCTCGAATGCTGCCAAAACCGCATACTGCATGGCATCATTAGAACACGCTGTAATGTAATATTGTAACTTTGTCATTTGCGCCATGGCTTCTGAATTAGCAGACAAAATGTAACCAATTCTCCATCCAGTCATTGCAAATGTCTTGGAAAATGAATTGACTAAAATAACTCTATCATCATCACATCCAACAAAGGAAATGTGTTCTCCATCGAATACAATTCTATCGTACACTTCATCGGTAATAAGCCAAAGGTCATGCTTTTGAGCGAATGCAAGCAATTCATCACGTTGAGATTCGGTAATAGTTGCTCCAGTAGGGTTTGAAGGGAAGTTGTACAAAATTGCAACAGTATTCTCATCGACTAGGCTTTCTAAATGCTCGATTGTTGGAACGAATTCGTTCTCGAACAGGCATTCATAGAATCTTGATTCTCCACCCCACAGACTTACGTCAGGGCCGTATAGAGGGAAATATGGCTCAGGAAGAAGTACATTCTTTCCTGGATTCACCAATGCTGCAAAAATATTGAGTAAGGCATTGGTTCCACTCATTGTCATACAGACATTGCTTTCATCAAGACCTGAACACAAATGGTGCCATGATTCTGCGATTCTCTTTCGCAGTGCAGGTAGACCTGCAGTTGTAGTGTATTTGTTATGACCATCCTTCATCGCTTGATACATAGCATCAATCGCAATTTGTGGTGGTTGAAAATCTGGTTCACCCAAACCAAATGAAATGACATCATCGCCAGCCATATCAAACATCTTTCTTACGCCTGTTGGCTGGATGTCTAAAGCCCGCTTGGAGAAGCCACGCATGCTAGGACGAATACGGACACACTTTTCAAGATGAGCCATCATCTGCTATATCATCAAGGATGACTGCTTCTAATGGTTCATCATCTACAGGAGAAGGTATTTTGTCTGAGTCCTCAGAAATAACTGCGTATTGAAGTGGCTCATCGACACGTTGCTGAATTGCAACCCAAGCTCCAAACACCAGAATTGTAAATCCGACTACTCCAATGAACAAAAAGCGGCCGATTGAATCTCCGCTAGCCATGGGTTCCAAGTTTCCTCCACCGATTACTGAATCCCAAGAAATCATCGAGGAGGCCCCTTCAGAATCTACACCTCTGACAATGATCATATTGTATCCACTTGGCAAATAATCTGTATCCACAACAAATTGGAATTCGAATGATTGGTATGTACTTAGAGTACCATTGACCGACTCGTACATTACCTCAGTCCAAGTCTCTCCACCATCTGTGGAATACTCTATTCTCTCCATTGCTTCTCCTCTACTCCAAGCAATCCCAGTATAGGTATTCACAGTACCTTCAGTTGAAGTGTTCTCAATGTGTACTTGCAAATCGAGGTTCATCGTTGATGTCTCTATTCCTGTTTCATTGAGATAGCTAGCGGTCCAAACCGCATCATGGCCATCAACCAAGCCCCATCCGAAGTCCTCATTCCAGTGAGGGTCGTGTTCAGGTTGAGATGCTGGGCCCATTCTTGTTGCGGTTGAGCGAAGAATTTCTCGAATAACAAGAGGGTTCATTTCATCGTTTACTTCTATCATCAATGCGATTACTCCGGTAACTGCTGGAGTAGCGTATGAAGTTCCTGACCCTCGCCCAGTGTATCCATTATTGGCTGCACTACCACCAAGGAAATTGTTGCAACCGCCCGAAGTCACACATGCTTCGGCTTGAACAATATTTGTTCCTGGAGCGGTCACATCTGGTTTCATCTCATCGATTGGATTGCCATTTCCATTATCCCTGCGCGGACCCCTACTAGAGTAAGATGCGATATCATCATCATCCCTATCGATAGTTTCCTTGTCATCTGTTGCCCCAACAGTGATCGATAGTGAAGAGGACCCCATTCCAGATAGACCATCATTATCTGGCCCATCATTTCCGGCTGCTACGCTAACTGCGATTCCCGCAAGAGTGGCTTCGTTTAGGATTCGCGAGTGCATATCTTCTCCATCACTGCCACCATTTTCGTGACTGGTAATTCCCCATGAGAGAGAGATAATGTCTATTCCATGTAGACTTTCATCTACACCAGGCCATGGCGTATCCTTGTTGTCGATAATCCATTGTAATCCATTCATTGCAGATTCATAGAATTCCTGAGAGAGTAAATAATTCTCGAAAGGTCCTGCGCCAACATCAGTTCCAATTCGAACATCGATAAGACTCGCATTAGGTGCTGAACCCTCATATCCTGTCTGTTCACCACTGGCATCTAGGCCCGTTGCGGCAGCCATGCCCATACAGGCTGTACCGTGTTGATTTCCATCATCTGGGTCGAATGAGCCATCGGTTGCACGCCCGCCTGCTAGGATGCAATCCGGATCACTGTGCATGTAACAAACTGCGTCATATCCTGCAACGAACTTGCCGACAAGTCCAGGGTGTTCGTTATCCGTACCTGTATCGACCATTGCTATATTGACACCTGCGCCCTTCAAAGGAGTATGATTCCATGCAGCATGGGGATAAATTTCAGAAGGCTCTGCCTTGATGTTTGGAGTTTGAACATCTCCCCAAAGAACAACCTGTCCATATCTCTCGACCATTACAACCCCGTCGATTTGTGATAACTCCCAGATATCTGAAGAGTCAATAATTCCGAGTAATACTGAATCTACAGATTCTATTACATCAGATACTTCGTAACCCATCGACTCTAGAAGAGTAACATCTGAATCTGTGACTTCTCGCCCATACGACAAGCCAATTCCTACCGGTTCATCCAATGTCTCAAGAGAATCAAAAATGCCATTTCGGTTTGAATCCATGGTGGTTCGCTCCCACCATTCTACCTCTTGATGAATAACTGGAGTCATCTCAGGAATTACATTGGTCCATTTGTCATCAGTATTAATTTCATTACCGATTGAACCGGTTAAAGGTGCCATGAAAAGGACCAAACACAGGAATGTAAAGCCTCGTCGCATCTCTTTCCCCACCTATATTCAGTATCGCATCAAACATCAACATGTTGGTTTATTGTTTTTCTAAGAATTTGTAAAAAATACAAGGTTTTCGCGTTAGATGTCCGTAGTGAAAAATACAAAAAATGTGCTACCATGGACATATCTCAGTCGAGAATGGTGGGAGCACAGGGATTTGAACCCCGACCGGCTGGTATCTTCTGATCCGCCA
>CAZEXE010000015.1:0-34078 GCA_964516645.1 uncultured Candidatus Poseidoniales archaeon | reverse complement strand
GGAACATCAACAATAAATCGACTTGGTTGCTTAGACCGAGACGGCGACGGTTTGGCTGATGTTGATGACGACCATCCAGATGATGCTTTACGCAAGAACGACACTGATGGTGATGGATTTGATGACGAGTGGGAAGATGCTTGCCCGGATTCTTATGGTACATCTCTGTATGATAGAATTGGGTGTATAGATAGGGATGATGATGGATACAGCGACGCAGATTCAAATTGGACATTGAACGATGGTGCAGACGCTTTTCCCAATCTAATATCACAAAGTCGAGATTCAGATGGCGATGGATATGGAGACAATCCAACAGGATTTGACGGCGACGCCTGCCCCCTTGAAGCTGGAAACTCTTCAAGAGACTCACTGGGGTGTCCGGATTCAGATGGCGATGGATGGTCCAATTCTGCCGATGCATTCCCTGACGATTTCTTGTATTATCTAGATACGGATGGCGATGGATTTGAAGATGAACTCATTGATGATTGTGTGGGACAAAATGGAACTTCAAATCAAGGCGATTATTTGGGCTGTATCGATTCTGATGGTGACGGTTGGGCCGATCAAATAGATTCCTTCCCAAATGAATACACACAGTGGAGCGATTATGATGGTGACGGATTTGGCGACAACTATCTTCTAGCCTTTGACCAAGAACGCAATCCTGACTGGCCAGGCATTGGATTGACTATGGTAAACAACTCTGACTTATGCCCCATGGAAAAAGGATATTCAGACTCAATAGATGGATGCCCAGTTGAAGAAATTATCAAAGAACCAACAAAATCAGATGGTTCAGATTATGATAATCTGAAAGATGCAATTTCAGAAGGAAACATAGGTTCTGCAATTTCGAATCCAATCATTGAGAAAGTAGGTATCAGCGTGATTATTCTATCAATACTGACTTTACTTCAGACAAACCTTGTCGCTCAACTTCTTCCGGATTCGTTGGCATGGATGCAATTTATGAGACGCAAGAAGACCATCCAAGAAGAAGAAGAGATCGAATTATCTAATTTGATGAGCATTGTTCGGTTTGGTTATGACGATGTCGAAATTTTAAGAGAAGAATTAGCAACCTTCCGCTCAGATATTTCTGGAAAGGAAGTCCGAAGCGAGTTACCAAAAGGGGCATCAGAAAGAATAGGCAACCTCATTGATCGATTGCTGAATATGGATAAATTTGCGCTTGAAGAAATCGCCGACGACTCACAATTTTTCGGACTAAATGTAGGCATGAAGGCAGATTCAAGAAAAGACATGATTGAAGAAGACAAACTCTTCAAACAGGCCACAAATCAAGATTGGGATTTCATTGAGATAGATGAAAGCATCGGGGATGAGCGACAAGATATAGTGGACAACTCTCATATCAATGGTGTGCAAATCGGAGAGACAATTCGAGATGAACACGGATACGAATGGGTCAAAATCAACGGCGTAAATTTCTACCGAGCCCAAGGTGACGAGGATTGGACCGAATGGTCAGCATAGTTTTCAAATCAATAACTCCGCTCATTTTTACTTATTTGACTTGAAGGGAGCCTGCCTTTCGTAATACTATGCGAAACTAGGGTTTTTGTCTATCAACAAATCGCTCATTTCAATTAGTTGTTTTTTACCGGACACATTATGCCAACAGGTACAGTAAAATGGTTCAATCAAACAAAAGGCTTCGGATTTATCGAACAAGAAGGTGGAAAAGACCTCTTTGTGCACAAATCTCAAGTGACCGGGGAAATCCACGATGGAGACTCTGTAGAGTTTGAAATAGGCGAAGGTCCGAAAGGCCCAAACGCGATCAATGTTCGCAAAACCGAATAATCTGATTTAGACAATTTTAGACAATCTCTTCAGGCCCATTTGGTTAGGAGAGAAGATCTTCTCTTGCAGTGTTAAACACAGCACGGCCCCTAGAAGTGATTTTGACTTGCCAAATTACATCCTTTGGATTGAAAGTCCTCAGCATTTGCTCTCTACTCCAGTGCTTTCTTGCATCGAGTTGAGTGATATAATCGCCCCATTGAGTCCAACGGTTTTCAGCGCGTGAAGCCTGTAAGACCTTTACCGGCTTGAAAGTTCCAAACTCTTGAGTAATGGATGTCCACTTGATATGGCCATACCTATCTTCTAGGCCTTGGTGAAGATCGCCAACAATTTCGTAACCAACCCCGGCATTAGGGTCAAGACTCTCTACGTGACCGGGGAATAAAACATCGAGATGAGCAAAATCGTCTGGGCCCATTCCGGCCGAGACTAGTAAGGTATCATGCCCACTGGGCCCTAGTCCTGTATGTAGGTCAACTGCCCAAATTCTTTCTACTCCTTCCAGAGTTTTATCTAGCCACCCCAGTAATAATTCTGGGCCAGGTTGTAGACAATCTCCTCCATATTGAATTGCTTTGGAATATTTGTATTGTCCCTCAGCTACCCATTGCTTCAGGTTGTTGAATCCATACTTCCGAATCAGGTTTAGCGCTTTAAGATTAAACCAACGCTCCTTTTTTGGAGGAGGCGATTCAGGATTGATAAATTCACGAATGTTCTCATAACCTTCAGGCACACCAGAGTATTCTTGGTCTCGTCTCAAGAAATTACGATTCAAATCCACATTATTTTCGTTGAACCTTCTCCACCACGCCATCCCGTAAGGATTGATTGCGTGGATGAAAATTATTGCATGATCTTTGAACGTATCTTGTTTGCATAAATCATCCATGACCGCTAACTGTATAGCACTCCCTGGATAACCTTCAACGCCATGAATTCCACTACTTGAAAGCAAAACCCTTCCTGATTGAAGAGAACCAACAACAGCCACATCGATGCATAAAGGTTCATCTTCAGGACCAGTCATTCCAATTTCTAAACGCTCATTTTCGACTTTGTGACCTGCTTCGCGCAAATCATCACAAGCGATTAGAAATCTACCAGCAGCTTCAGCATACGAGTTTGCAAACCAAAAGCCGCCTTCCATGACAAGGGCTAATCTTTGATACATTTGAACACTACCGAACTATGAAGAATCCCAAACCCCTAACGATACTGATGCCGGAGGAATTGGTTGCAGCAGATATTCGTGCTGCAGAGACTCTACCTTCGAGATTTTATCACGATGAGGCGATATTCGAGAACCTTCGAAGTATATTCACAGGATGGCAATTCGCAGCACACAAATCAGAATTGGAAGCGAATGCAGTATTGCCTTTAGAACACATTGAGGCGATAACAGGTGAGCCGACATTTATCACGAGGGGTGAAAAAACAAACTGTCTTTCCAATATTTGCACACATAGAGGTATGCGCCTAGTTTCGCAACCTTGTAACAAGACCACAATACAATGTGAATATCATGGGCGTACATTTGATTTGGATGGTAAAATGAGACACATGCCAGAATTTGAACAAGCGATTGGATTTCCTAGCGAGTCGGATAATCTATGTTCATTCCCCATGGACACATGGAAAGGGTTGCATTTCATCACTCAAGAAACGGTTGAAAAATTACCTTGGGGTGAGATAAACAAACGCTTCGATTTTTTGAACTTAGAGTCCTATGTCCACGACCCTAGTCGAGATAGAGATCACTCAATATCAGCGAATTGGTTGTTGTATGTAGACAATTATCTTGAAGGGTTTCACATTCCATTTGTTCATCCTGAACTGAATCAGGCATTGGATTATTCAGGATATGTAACCGAAGTTTTTGATGGAGGAGTATTACAAATCGGTAAGGCTGCAGAAGGCGATACCAAATTCGATTTACCTGAAAACCATCCAGATTTCGGACAAGACATCGCCGCATATTATCTGTGGTTATTTCCCAATATGATGTTCAATTTCTATCCCTGGGGGCTCTCTCTAAACATTGTAATTCCAGTGTCTCCAACTCAAACAAGGGTGCTTTATCGAGGATATGTGAAAGATGCATCCATGGCCAAAGAAGGCGCAGGATCAATTCTAGACACAGTCGAGTTTCAAGACCAACAAATCATCGAAGAAGTTCACAAATCCATGCGCTCAAAAGCGTATGATAGAGGAAGATTTTCTCCAACTCGAGAGCAAGGAGTACATCATTTCCATAGGATTATTTCTCAACTATATGAGCAGATGTTTTAGGTGCAGGACAAGTCCATCAATTTGGTGAAGTAATGGAAGAGTTGCCATTGTTGACAATGACAAAGGCGCGCTTAATAGGCGCACAGCCTCCACTGGTTCCAAAATCAGAAGACCTGCTTAGAACATTATCTAGCCTGTGCTCATTCCATACTAGTGAGGATTTAGCCAGTTTCTTATTCACTGATATGTTTAGAGAGTTAGTTGGTAAAGATGAACCTTGGATAGTCTTTGAAATAGGGGTTTACAAAGATCATACAAAGACAATAGAAACCATTCCTGTGCATGATGGAATCACGTTTGCAGATGGCTTGATGACAGGAGGAATTCCAAACAATTTAATCGTGGTAAAATCAGAGAGCGAATGTAGCACAATTCTTTCAAATTGGCAAAATCATGTCATAAACGCGTAAAGCGATTCTTTGAAAGGGGGCCTATGGCCCCATTAACACTGGAGAGAGGTCCATGGGCAACGACAATTTCCGCGATGCGCTGCCCGACCCTGACCCTGAACAGACCCTTGAATGGCAAGAAGCAATCCGTGCTGTAAGCGATGCTTTAGGCCCTGAAAGGGCACATCGCCTACTATTGCAAACCATCGGAGCTGCACGAGGCGAAGGGATTGAAATCGATGTGGTCAACACCCCTTATCTAAATACAATTCACCCTTCAAATCAACCAGAATATCCTGGCGATTTAGAGATGGAGAAGCGCATCCATGGAATTATTTCTTGGAATGCGATGATGATGGTGACTCGCGCTAACAAAGAAAACGAAGGAATTGGCGGCCACATCTCAACCTTTGCATCAGATTCACACCTATGGGAAGTGGGACAGAACCACTACTATCGGGGCAAAGATCTCGATGGCTGGGGCGACCATGTATATTGGCAAGGACATGCAAGCCCTGGAATCTATGCTAGAGCGTGGCTTGAAGGCCGATTAAACCGAGAAAATATTGACAATTTCAGAATGGAATGTGGCGGAGTGGGACTATCTTCTTATCCACATCCAAGATTGATGCCAAACTTCTGGGAGTACCCTAGTGTTTCGATGGGGCTTGGTGGAATGACTGCAATTCACACAGCCCGCTTCAACCGATATTTGACAAGTAGAGGATTAGCTGACACTTCAAATTCACGGGTTTGGTACACGATGGGTGATGGAGAATCTGATGAGCCAGAGTCTCTTTCACAACTGACACTTGCATCTAGAGAGGGCTTAGATAATGTGATTATGATAATGAATTGTAATCTACAAAGATTGGATGGGCCGGTGCGAGGTAATTCGAAAATCGTGCAAGAATTAGAAGGGCGATTCAGAGGATCTGGCTGGAATGTAATCAAGATTCTATGGGGTTCAATGTGGGATGACTTATTCGCTCGCGATTCTGAAGGCGCTCTAGCAAACCGTCTTCAAGAATTAGTCGATGGCGATGAGCAAAGAATCTTCACTAGTGATGCTGCAACTTTCAGAAATGAATTATTCAATACCCCACAACTCAAAGCGATGGTTTCACATTTGAGCGATGATGATTTGGAAGCATTAGCCTCCAATCTTGGTGGACATGACATGATTAAGATTAACGCTGCATATGCAGCAGCTGAAGCGTGCAGTGACAAACCAACAATCATTCTTGCACGTACTATCAAGGGATACGGGTTAGGTCCGGCATTTGCTGGAAGAAATTCAACCCACGGCAAGAAGAAAGCCGACGATGAGAGCATGAAGTGGATGCGTGACGACCTAGGACTATCTTTCAGCAATAAAGAATTGAAAGAATACCCCTTCATTGAACCAGAAAGCATCCCCGAAGTGGTCGAATATCTCAAAAAGCGAAGAAAATCTTTGGGAGGATTTTGTCCAGAAAGGCGCACGCCCTCTAGCGATTTATCCCCTCCAGGGCCAGAAGGCTATTCCTCATTTGATGAAGGGACCTCTGGCGAAATGCAAGTCTCAACCACAATGGCATTCGTCAGATTATTGAGCGGGTTGATGAAGGACAAATCAATTGGGAATCGCATAGTTCCTATCGTCCCAGATGAAGCAAGGACATTTGGTATGGACCCATTATTCGCACAATTTGGAATCTATCATCCAGAAGGCCAATTGTATACACCAGTCGACCATAAGATGTTGATGAAATACAAAGAAAGCGAGACCGGACAATTATTCGAAGAAGGAATATCGGAAGCAGGAGCAATGTCGACATTCATCGCCAGTGCAACATCCTATTCTACACAAGGCTGCCCCACGATTCCATTCTACATCTTCTACAGCATGTTTGGATTCCAAAGAGTTGCAGATTTGGTTTGGTCAGCGGCAGACCAGCGCGCTAGAGGATTCTTGATTGGTGCAACCAGTGGAAGAACAACCCTCAACGGAGAGGGTTTGCAACACCAAGATGGTCATAGCCTATTGATGGCACATACCAACCCTGCAGTAAGGGCATATGACCCCGCATTTGCATATGAACTGGCAACAATTATCCGCGCAGGGATTAATGAGATGCACGTTGATGAAAAGGACGTAATGTACTACATCGCAGTCTACAATGAAAATCACCCAATGCCTCCAAAGCCAGCAGGTTCAGAAGAAGGCATCATCAAAGGAATGTACAAACTTCGAAGCGCACCAAAGGGCGAAGGACCAATTGTACGATTGGTTGGCTCTGGCCCGATTATGCTCCAATTATTGGCATCTGTTGAAATCTTAGAGACTTACGGAGTGCGCTCGGAAATATACTCCGCGACATCCTATGGGGAATTACGTCGAGAAGGCCTTGAGTGCGAACGCGCAAACCGGTTGCATCCAAACGACGCCCGCCAAGTTCCATATGTTGAACAAATTCTTGGCGATGGAACATATCCAACTATCGCAGTTAGCGATAACCAAATTGCAGTTCCAGATATGATTAGGCAATGGGTTGGGGGAGATTATACCATTTTAGGAACTGATGGATTTGGCAGATCAGATACAAGACCAAACCTTAGAAAATTCTTCGAAATAGATGCACAAAGCATCACTTTAGCTGCACTATCTTCATTGGTTAGAAGCAAGGAAATAGATGCTGAAGTATTCGAGAAGGCAATCAAGAGCCTAGGCATTTCTCGAGAGAGAGACGACATCACGGCATTGTGATTATTCAAGGAAGATAGAAATATCTTCTAGCGATTTTCTTGAGATATCTGGAACCATCGCATTATCTGCAGGATAACCAACCGGCATTACTAGCATAGCATGTTCATGCTCTGGTCGCTGCAATATGTCTCTGAGGAAACCCATTGGCGAGGGGGTATGTGTTAGAGTAACCAAACCCATATTGTGTATTGCATGGATAAACATTCCAGCGGCAATACCACAAGATTCTGTTGAGTAATATGTTGGCCCCATCTCACCATTTGAGCGCATACGCTTCGATTGTCTAAACAGTACTACAAGCCAAGGAGCATCACTCATGTGTTTTTTTACAGCATCAGTTCCTAATGGCTCAAGGACTTCTTGCCAGGCTGCAGGCATCCTTTCTGAGTAGGTTTTTCTCTCTTCAATTTCTGCAGCATCGCGCATCTTTGCTTTTATTTCTGGATTACTAACTGCAACAAAAGTCCATGGCTGTAGGTGGGCGCCACTCGGAGCAGTAGATCCGCAACGGATTGCTTCCTCAATCAATTCTTTAGGAACTTCTCTTGATGAAAAATGGCGTGTGGTTCTGCGTCCATCCATTTGCTCAAATAAGTCTCTAGCCCTATGTTTCATTTCATCCTCAGGCAACTCAGACCATTCTAAGGGAACGAACCCCTTTTCAGTCAACTCATCACCTCAGGCATTCTCCCTCGCAACCTCAACCACGTTTCCGCTCCAAATGTTAGAGCATACAACGAGGCCAGCCACAAAGTAGGCCTTGTCCAATATCCAGTAGGGTCACCAATCAGTAAAACGCACAACCAAGACAATGTAATCAAATCGAGCATCCATCTCATTCCCGCAAGAATCTGCTTTGAATTGGATTGCATTTCAGTCAGTTGAGTGTCAGTCAATACCGCGGTTATTCCCTTCAATTTTGATAGAGCATTCCCACCATTCCATCTGATTTTACCTAATTTGAACCGATTCCATCCGTCGATAACTAGGAACAAGGTAACCCACACTACCACCACTTCGAGTAATGGCTCTGCTCCGTACAAATCTAAACCGTTGAAAGACCAATACATCAAGCCCCATAACCAAGCAATAATCAAAATTTGAGAACCTCTGGCAAACTTACTCAATTTGCGTAACAACTCAGCATCATGCGACAATAACATCTCTAAGGATATGACCAATCCTACACTAAGAGTGAGGACGAAACTTCCTGCAAGCCACCACCATTCTAAGGAAGAATCCCTCCATGCCACCATCAGGGCAACAAGAGTCCATCCCATTACCAATGACGTGGTTGCGTTTACCGTTGCTTGCATGACATACAAAGGGTCTCGACCATCTTTGAGAACAGATAAGCCGCCCATGAGACGGACCTCAAATGCAGAATCATCAACGATTCCCTGGGCAGCGGCAGTCATTCCTCCGACCGATCTCAATCTAGCAGATTCAACTAGACCTTCACTTTCACCATCTTCGCCCCCGCTCCACTTAGAGCCACGAGCAGCAGCAGCAGCGGCCCCTTTCCCTCTACTCCTTCCTTTGCCAGCACTTCTTGCTTTGGCCCAAGCTCTGATTTCAGGAGTTGTAACGTCCTCGACTTGATCTTCGTTTAACGGGGCTCCATGGTCAGTGTATAACCAGCGACACTGAATCGGGATTGGTGCAGGGTCTACATCGGGAGCAACCATTTGGAATTGTCCTGGGCCAAGGGTTGGTAATTGCTTGACCAAATCTTGGTCTCCACCACTTTCTTTGAGTAGATGTCTGACCTTTTCAACATCTTGGGGCTGAGTGAACCTACCGATGAATGTAGTATTTGCTTGGGCGAGAATTTTGTAATCAACATCCGATACATTTTGAGTTGCTAAAACACAGGCAACACCATATTTTCTAGCCTGTTTGAAAATTAATTTGATGAGATCTTTTGCAGGAGGATTTCTTGGATGAGGAGGCAGATAAGGCGCGACTTCATCCATGAAGAAGAGAAGTTTCAATTCACCTTCAGCAGGCTGTTGTGTTAGCATCCAATCATAGAGTTCACGGGCCAATTCTTGAACGAAATATTGTTTTTGAGCCTCGTCCTGAATCGTGTTTAGGTAAACGATATTCAATGGAACTTTACCAGGCATTGCAGGCTCACAAAACGCATCGATATCGATTGGAACTCCATTTGAGAAGAGAAGTTGATTAACACCACTGCTGAAAGCAGACAAACGTCTTGCTAAGTCATTACGAGTGGACTTTGGTAACATTTCATCATAGTCACGAAGACCGTGCTCGAACATGATTTCTTCCCACGGAGGAATATCTGGCTTATCTTCTTCGTCTTCTACATCAATAAAAGCCTCAGGATATAACGCTCGAGTGAAATTCTCTTGTGGCTCTCTGACAACTTTAGCAAGCCCTCTAAAGTCTCCAACATCAAGCCCTAACCTTGTGCCGTTGACTAAGATTTCATACAGGAAAGGCTTGACGACTTTACCTTGGGTTTTCTCAACATCAAACCCTGCTAAATTGCTAAAACCAGCAGCTACCATGTCCCATGCCGTAATCGCTTCTTCAGGGTCTAGGTCTGCAGGAGGTGAGCGAAACGGGTCGATGCATAGGGGCAACCCCTTAGAGCGTAAAGGCGTCCAAATTCTGACTTCCATTGTTGAAATCAATTTCTTCATTCGGTCAACTTCGCCTCCTTGTTCTGCTAAATCATTAGCATCAATCGCAAGTGCAAGCCTTGCTAAGTCACCTTGAGGGTCAAGAATTAGAGAAGGAATACCAGCCAACGCAGCCTCTTCGATTACGGATTTTGCCATCACGGTTTTTCCTGAACCCGTTGAACCAAGCATTGCAGCATGCCTTGCTAAGACCATCTTGTCGATCTGAACGATTTCACCGTTGTCTCGTCGCTCACCGAGCAACATTCCTTTGGCCTTAATCTTCTTTTTTTTCTTCGGCTTTGGATTCTCTAGAATGTCATCGACGAGGTCTCTTAATTCGTGAGAATCCTCCTCGGACATGAGCCAGCCAACAGTGCCTACCCTCTTGAGGATGACTGCGCCCACTATGTGGGCGGGACACACTCAAGGAGGCGAACCTCTTCGCCGAAGCATGGACCGCGTCCCATTGGCTAAACCCTACTGGGATGACGAGTGTGAAAGAGCAGCAATCACTGCATTATCTAGCGGCAGATGGGTCAAAGGTCCAGAAGCGAAAAAATTCGGAGAAGAGTTTGCAAAATGGTGTGGTGCAGTTGCAGCAGTCCCTTGCCAAAGCGGGTCTGCTGCATTATGGGCTGCAATGAGATTACTCGACATTGGACCAGGCGACGAAGTAATTGTTCCAGGGATGACATTTATCGCTACAGCAACCTCGGTAAGCCTTGCTGGAGCAACGCCTATTTTTGCAGATATCGAAGAAGAATATTGGTGCATTTGCCCAGATGATGTAGAGGCGAAAATTACTGAGAAAACCAAAGCGGTAATCGGTGTACACCTCTTTGGCCAAACATTTTCTCCAAGGCTGAAAGAGATTTGCGAAAAACATGGGATTTCATTGATTGAAGACGCAGCTCAAGCACATGGAGCAACCCTGCAAGGAATCAAAGCAGGCGCAATCGGAGATATCGCATGCTTCTCATTCTTCCCTTCGAAAAACATGGCAGTTGGTGGCGAAGGCGGAATGATAACAACAACGCGCCCTGAATTGGCACAAAGAATGTCACGATTAGTCGACCATGGCAGAGATGATGCATTGGAATCCATTGAATTAGGAACCAATCTACGAATGAGCGAAGTTTCTGCAGCGATTGGAAGAGTCCAATTGACGCATATTGATGAATGGACTAACAAGAGAAGAAGAAACTCAGAATCGATAAACCACGATACCAAGATTCGACCAGAATCTGAACACGCATGGCATCAATTATGTGTATTGAGCAGAAACCCAAACGATTTGATTTTGAAATTTGACTCTGCAGGAATCGATGCTAGAATCCACTACCCAATTCCTTGCAACCGACACCAAGTTTATTCTGAACATTTCCAACACGAACAGAGTTTGCCAGTTTGTGACGAAACCGCACACAGATTAGTAGCAATCCCAGTCCATCCTTCTCTCTCAAAGGAGGATATTGTAAGGATTAACTCAATTCTGAATCTTTGATCATTCGAGATAGCGAGGCATTCGACCACCCTCGAAGACAAGTCAATTCAAGGCCAACCCAATCAGGAAGGACTAGGTTTTGATGCTCGTTTTCTAATTCAACTTCAGCGATTATTAATCCAGCAATCGCTCCTTCAAACTCGTCAATTTCCCACAATAAACCATCTTCGCCATTCCAATAATGGCGAGTTTTTGTTATTGAAGGCAATCCTTCAAGCGGCAGAGAATGGTATAATTCCAAAGGAAGATTCCATTCATATTCTGTGGCAGAAGCTCCAATTCTCGCCCCTTTGGCAGTTAGAGTGACAATATCATCATTCAAACGAATCCTCCAGGTTGTTAGATTTTCTAGACTTTGACCATCTTCAACTAGCAAGTAATCATTCCACATTATTTTGCCATCTATTTGGCTGACGCCTGTCAAATAACATTGAGATATGAAACTGAATTTACCGCTTCTCCAAGGCTTGTTTTCACGCCCATCTACTAGGAAGCGCCTCTCGATTTCGATCCCCATCAGTCCTCATCCTCAATCTTCTGAGATCTTGCTTTTGACATAATCTCTTCATCGAGGAACCAAAACGTCGGAGTCTCAGAAATGTGTTTGTCCCAATGCTGAACGGTCCGTGCCCAAATCTCAGTATCTGCATTTTCTTTACAGTAATTCAAAATCCAGTCCATTTGTTCTTGTAATTCTTTATCATCTGGAGAATTACGCTTCAAATTTTCAGCAGTCATTGCCATATTCATCATAAACATCGGAGATAGAGCATAAGTCCAGAACGGATTTCTTTCAAAATCAACACTTCTCTGAGCAGTCCACAAAGAGAATACCCGGTCGTAAAGATAACCGATACATAATACGATGAGAACAAGCGTTGAGAATATACTAAGCAGGCCAAGATATGTGGCCGGAATACCGAAAACCGAATCACTGAAGCAAAGTCCTTCATCACATTTATTTGAGAATCTCCAACTGACGTAAGGCCACAAAAGGAGCGTTAGAGTTGAGCCAAGCAACCCCATCGAAATGATGGATTGAGATTGCTGCATACGCCAATATTGGCGCATCACCCACTTCTTAACGGGGCTAATACCAGACTTCGTCATCAGAGGTGCCTCGACGACCTAATTCATATTATAATGGGTGAATTGTCTAAATGTTGTACCAATGTTACATTATATACGACAAGCCACCGAAAATCATGGCCCGCAGAAAATCGACACCATTGCTAGCAATTTTCCTTGTTTTACTTATGGGACTGTCTGGATGTACTGGATTTATTGGAACGGATGATGAACCATACGAAATGGTATCAGTTGATTTGGGCGATATTGCGAAGAGATCAATCGGGTCTCCAAATTTAGAAATTTATGCTGATTGTGAGGAACTCGAAATTGCACTGAAAGCAAGTATCGAAGAAGAAGCGCGTACAAGTTTACTGCAAGCAGTAGATGAAGTGTATTACTGGGGAGGCGGTATGTGGCTTGAGGATGGCGCTGAAATGGCAATGGACGATTCCGGTTCTGCAACATCATCCCCTCCGCCAACCACTCGTCAAGAAGGTGTAGATTACTCTGGAACAAATAATCAGGAACAAGGTGTAGATGAGGCCGATTTCGTCAAAACAAATGGCTACAATATCTTCTTTGTCGATAATGGTGTTTTACACATCATGGATGTTCCAGAATTCGGAGAAATTGAACATGCATCTACCACTTCAGTTGAAGGACATCCAGTCGCAATGATGCTGAACAATGATAGTTTGGTAGTAGTATCTACCGTTTCAAGTTGGAATATTGACGGGGAAGACCCCCTCTCTCAAGCCATGGGCTGGGGTGGAGATTGGTATGGTTGGAGGACCAACACTCTAACGAAATTCACTGTGTATGATGTTTCCAATTCTTCATCACCCGAGATTAACAGAGAATTGTACATCGAAGGATATTACATGACTGCAAGAGAAGTTGCGGGAACAGTAAGGACGGTTACGCACACATGGATGAATATTCCAGATCTGCGAACATGGATAGACTATCCTGAAGAATATTGGCACTCAGATTATGATGAAGATGAGCGCAGAAATATGCGAGAAGTTGCTGCGCAAGAAGCGATGGAACATAACCAAGAAGTGATGGCAGAAATTACACTAGAAGATATCCTGCCACAAGTCCATGAGCGCATTGGAGACGAAATTATCACTCATCATATGAGTGGAGACGATTGTTCTGATTTCGCAGCTCCAGAAGATGCATTAAACCGCGGCTACACCAGTATTTTCACAATAGATTTGATTTCAGAAGATTTGGAATTTGAAGCGGACCATATCGTAGGAAATTGGCCTTTGGTTTATTCTTCCCAAGACACTCTAATCATTACCGAGAACGCTTGGGATTGGTGGTGGTTTTGGGGCCATGATGATTTGATGGAATTGACAAACATCCACACGTTCGACATCAGTGAACCAGGCGAGACAACTTATGCTGGGTCTGGAAGAGTTGACGGAACAATCCTTGACCAATTCTCAATTTCAGAACATGAAGGTGTTGTAAGAGTCGCTACTACAAGCGGTCAATGGGGCCGTTGGTGGATGCAGAACCCTGAACCTATGGAAAGCCATGTAATCACACTCTCTCATGCGGTTGACATCGATTCTGGACATCAAAGGCTACTTGAAATGGGTAGAGTAGATGGTATTGCATACAATGAAACCATCTGGTCAGCAAGATTTGTTGAAGATAGAGCCTACATCGTTACATTCGAAAATATGGACCCGTTGTGGACCATAAACCTGAGCGATCCTACAGCGCCAAGAATCATGGGAGAATTAGAAGTCCCTGGAGTATCGACCTATATTCACCCTCTTTCAGATGATGCAATTCTAACTATTGGGTTGGGTCCAGCAGATGAAGAAACCGGATTAGGTTTGGATTGGAGCCACACCCGATTATCGTTATTTGATGTATCTAATTTCTCTGACCCTCAACTAACTCAAGCATTGTCATTAACTCCAGTAGCAGACCCTACTAACGGCTGGTCTTGGGCTTGGTCTGAGGCTACTTGGGAACACAAGGCATTCCAGTATTGGGCACCAAAGGGTATGCTTGCAGTACCACTAAACACATACCGTTACGACTACTATTATGATAGCAATGGAAATTACCATTATGATTATGACTGGGTGAGTAAGTTGATGATTGTCAATGTTACAGAAGAAGGTCTTGAAATTCACGGAGAAGTAAATCACTCTCAATTCTATGAAACCGAAGAATATCACTGGTGGTCCTCTTACAATATCCGTCGTTCGATTTTCATGGGCGATTACATCTATGCAATTTCACATGCGGGAGTAACAGTAACTCACCTAGATACTTTAGAGGAGGTAGACTCTCTGCAATTGGTTGTAGTCGAGCAATATGAATCCAAAACAGATTCTGGTGAAGCAGAAGAAGAGGACAAGGCTGAAGGCTGAAGTCTAAGTCGCACCGATGTGCTCAAAGTCGCGTTACTTGGTTGTGGCCGCTGGGGGCAAAATCACCTTAGGGTATTATCTTCATTCAGAAGCATTGGTTTGATTGAATCAATAACGGTTGTTGACACCTCAAAAGCGGCAAGAAAGAATGCATTACTGGCCGATGAAACTAGGGAGACAATGGAAGGCGTTGAAGCGGATTTAGTAATCATTGCAACTCCATCTCAGTTACATGCATCACAGGCTCGAGAATTAATGTCCAAAGGACATCATATATTGGTGGAGAAGCCATTGGGTTGTTGTGAATCTGAAGCGGCTCAAGTTCTGACAAGTGCCCATGAATTTGGTAGAATATTAGGAGTAGGATTACTCTTGAGATTCCATCCTGCGGTTGCATTAGTAAATCAGATGATTAGCAATGGAGAATTAGGGCGCTTAGAAACCCTCAGGTTTGTTCGCAGAACTATGCGCACCGCACCCCAAGGGGGAAATGTAATCGAAGCACTTGGCGTTCATGCGATTGATTTAATGTGCCATTTTATGAGTGAATCTGAACCCAGCGCTGTCAATGTTGAAGGAGACGAAATCGATGCAAGGGTTGCCTTGGAATTTCCTCAAGGTATTGAAGCAATAATCGATGTCGCTTGGCAGGCTAGCCAAGAACGGAGACTAGTAACCCTAGTTGGATCAAATGCTAGTTTGAGATTTGATTTGGATATCTATGATAGAATAGTATTCATTTCAGAAGGCCAAGAGAGAGAGATTTTTTGCGAATCCAAACTTTCTCCGCTCGAAGCGGAATTACGCCACATCATCTTGGGGATTGAAAACTTCAATTCAGGCATTGCATGGACGCCAACCCCCGATTATGGCGCAGCTTTGAGGGGAGTTAGATGGACTGAAAGAGCAATACAAGCACTACCTATTGTAAGGCCACATTGAAGAATCTAATGCGTCTCGCCCACACCATGTCCGGCAGTTCATCGCCCGAAGATTCCGAACCACTATTCGTTCTAGAGCCATTACCAGAACTGTCTGGAGTCATCGACTCCTACTTTGAAGCAAATCCTTTGCTATTACTGGTTGGCTTTGGAACAATATTGTATCTACTTACCAAATATACAGATCCAATGAAGAAGTTGTGGACTTCATCATTGGTCAGCCTCGCTCTAGACTTCTACGTCACCGACTCATTGTTTTACTCGATGATTTTTACTAGCGTTTACATCCTAGGCTTCTTCGTTGTTTGGGGAGCGATTCGCTGGGACGAGGTCAAGGCATTATTGGGAATTGATAAAGCGAGAATCATTTCCATTGTGTCGTTCATTGTTTGTACATGGATATTGGTTGTTATCGGAACTGCAATCGGAATGCCCGCAGGCCCTGGCGTAGTTATCTGCGGACTTTCCACTGCATATTTGTGGTGGACCTACTATTCGCTTGAACCAGCAATCGTTTGATAGCGAAGGGTCAAGGACTTCGCACGCACACCTGCGTGCATGGCAACATTCTCTAGTCATCCAGATTTGCCCGAGCTTCTCGAGAATCTACTAGAGGATGATGTGCATACATTGTTCCTCAAAGCAGATTGCCCTCCTAGGACTAAAGCGGGCGGTATTGGCAATTTGCGCTTGGCTGATGTCGAAGGTGCAGACGATGACGGCTGGGACACACTTCGCCTAGAATCTCTTCAGGAGGAACTCCTAACCTTGGTAGAAGAAAATCGTGACCGTTCAGATTGCTTCTTAGAAATAGACCGTAAGGGCTGCCAAGTAATCCAGTTAGGTGATTTGAGAATCTCTTGTGCGTGGCCTCCTTTTGCTGACGCAAGGGAGATTACCATTGTTAGGCCAGTTGCTAAATTGTCTTTGAGCGATTATGAAATCGACCCCAAATTAATTTCAAGATTGTCAGACCATCACCGAGGTGTATTCATCTGTGGCCGACCTGGTTCAGGAAAGACAACACTGGCTCAAGCCATTGCAGAATATTTGGATGAAGATGTTGGGGCTATGGTGAAAACTATGGAGGCACCAAGAGATTTGCAACTTGCAAACCGCATCACACAATACGCCCCATTGGAAGGAGACTTAGAGAAGACTGCAGAGATCATTTTCCTTGTTCGCCCCGATTTCGTAATCTTTGACGAAGTTAGAAGGGCGAGAGATTTCGAAATATTCGCCGATGTACGCCTAGCGGGTGTAGGCCTTCTTGGAGTAACTCATGCAAACTCTGCACTCGAAGCGATTCAGAGATTGATTGGGAAAGTGGAATTGGGTTTAGTAAGCCAAGTCCTCGACACGATTTTACATGTCGAAGCGGGCCAGATTCAACAAGTATTGGAATTGAGAATGACTGTAAAACCGCCAAGTGGAATGCAAGAAGAACTAGCTCGGCCGGTAATTGAAGTGGTAGAGTTCCCAAGTGGGAAAATCACCCACGAAATGTTTGCCTTCGGCTCCGAGATTGCAGTAGTTCCAGTCGATGGCGTTACTTCAGCCAATGGAATTTCACCAGTAGCGGCATTAGCAAGAGATCAATTGGTAAACAAGATCCGAGATTGGGTTGGAGTACAATGCGGAGTGAAAATTACTGGAACTAATTCTGCGGAAATCTATGCGCCCAAGGGCGTAGTCTCAACCTTAATTGGTAAAGGTGGAGAAAACATCCGTGATCTACAAGACGAATTGGGCGGAATGAAATTGTCAGTATCATCATTTGCTGAAATGCCTGATGATGTACAAGTGATGACCGAGGACCATTACGAAACACTTGAACGTAGAGCAAGAGAGTCAAAAGCCTGGGAATATTCTAAGCGTGGACGCAAATCGAAAAAACGTAGACGTTGAAACAAATTGTTCCGACACACTCTTCAATACAAGACCCCTTTGATGAGCCATGCCCTCGCTGCTGATGCTGACTATTGCGGCCAGTGCGATGACCGCGGTAGCGGATTGGGCAGGTTGGCATTTTGTTTGGCGACACGAGAACACAACCTCTGAACAAGGCCCAAATAAACACAGTGCTACGAGCATATTTTTGTCGTATTACTTACCATTCATGCCAGCTTTAGCAGTAATTCTAGGCCCTGCAAAAATGGGCGTGTACAATGAAGGATTTGCAACTGTTGCAACTATGATTTTGTATACCGTACTTGCAATCGTAACTGGAGGAGTTGCTGCAAGCGCATGGTCGGTTGGCCAAAGAGAGATTGCTGAGGAAGAAGCCCGCAAATTAATCGACAAAGAAAACTCACTTCCAGAGCATGCAATGCAGCACTTGAAATGGACTACAATTATGCTAGCACTATGTTCGGTTTTCTGGATTTTCTTACTTGTCCGTTGAAAGATGGATTGATGAAGGCGCGACATTCCCGCTATAGTCATGGCACAGTCTCCTGATGGCACAGGAACCGCTCCAGTGAGGATTACTAATTCCTCTACTTCGGTTACCAGTGGTGTTGGCGTTACACAAAAATTAGTAGGTGCAGCAATCGCATTCGGTAATGTGCTCAGAGGGACTTTTGGGCCAAATGGTTTGGACAAAATGTTGTACAAAACCAATGGCGAGGCTGCTGTAACAAACGATGGCGCAAAAATCGTTGCAGAATTATTAGTCAAGCACCCTGCTGCTAAGGCATTTGTCAGTCTTGCTGAAAGCCAAGAAAATGCTTGTGGCGATGGTGTAACAGGTTGCATATTGCTTGCTAGCGAATTGATGAGCGAAGCAGGCAGGTTGCTTGAGAGAGGATTACATCCTCTCATCTTAGTCAAAGGATACGAGATGGCACTATCTCAAACCATTGAAGAAATTAGATCAAAGTCAGAACCGGTTGGAAGCAATCTTGAACAGGTTGCTAGAACCGCACTTGTTGGGCGTTCTACAGAAGGCGCCCTAGACCATCTCTCCAAGTTAATTTCTCAAGCGGTTGAAACGATTCCTGATAGCGATTTCGAGCGAGTTAGAATGGCTAAAGCAGGCGAAGGAACCCTTGCAACATCTAAATTGATACCGGGTTTAATTATAGAAAAAAGATTAGCTCTCGAAAGAATGCCTCGCAACCTTAGGGGATGCAAAGTTGCAGTACTATCTTGCCCATTGGAATTAGAACAATCTGCGGTTACAGCAGAAATCGAAATTAGCACACCTGAACAATATGAGAGTTTCATCGATGCGGAACAGAACCAAATCGATAGTATAATCGAGCAAGCAAAATCCTGTGGCGCTACAGCAATATTTTCAGCAGAGGGGATTGATTCAAGAGTTCTACATTCTTTGGCCGATGCTGGAATTTTCGCATTAGGGAGTATAGAGAGGCCGATGGCTGAAGACATAGCAAAAGCATGCGGGGCTCAATTGTGCGACCATCTTGATGATTTATCTTCATCTCTGGGAAGCATCGAAGCGCTTGAACATCAGCGACTAAAAGGAGCCGAGGGAGTCAAGGAAAGAATCATTCTTGAAGTTGGTAAAAACGCTGGAATAGTGACAATTTTAGTCGGAGGAGCGGATGGTGTTGCTGCCGAGGAGACAATCAGAGGGCTGTACGATTCTTTACGTTCTACTTGCTTGGCTAAAGAGGACGACTCAATAATTCTTGGAGGAGCAAACCTACACATGGCAGCATCACTGAGGGTGAGAGAAGCAGCGGAAAACTGTCCTGGCAGAGAGAGACTCTCGATGGAAGCCTTTGCTCGAGCACTTGAAGGAATACCTGCAGCATTGGCTGCAAATGCTGGCGAAGACAAAATCGATGTATTGTTAGAACTACGTTCCTTACATCGCTCAGGCCAAATCAACAGCGGAATTACACAATCTGGCAAATCTGGAGAAATCCATTCAGTTTGGTTACCAACATACACCTTAGAGCATGCCATTTCGGCTGCCTGCGAGTCTGCTTGTGGCCTTTTACGCGTAGATCAAGTAATTTCAGCAAGAGGAGATTGAGTCGGCACCTTCATGAGACTGGCATTAATCCCTTTCTTAACGGGCACCACATATGGAGTCGACCTCCCGTCCCCGCGCTTTGCTTTCAGTTTACGATAAGACTGGAGTAGTTGAGTTTGCAAAAGGCTTGGATAGCCTTGGATATGAATTGGTTTCTACTGGTGGAACTGCTAGGAAATTACGAGAGGCAGGATTGGAGGTCATTGGAGTCTCAGATGTAACTGGTCATCCAGAAATTTTTGATGGCAGAGTGAAATCATTACACCCTGCAATACATGGCCCTCTACTATGTCGGCTCGAGAAAGAAAAGGACGCCCAAGGCCTTGCAGAATTAGGCTATCCGATGATTGAAGTGGTTGCTTGTAATTTGTATCCATTTAGTGATGCAGCAGCGAAAGAGCCTCCGCTTGAAGATCTTGATTTATTGGAAATGGTAGACATTGGCGGCCCAACAATGGTTCGGGCATCAGCAAAGAACCATCTAAACGTAGTAATCACTTGTGACCCTGAAGATTACTCTTCAGTACTTGCAGAATTAGAATCCGGAACGGTTTCCTTGGAAACTAGAAGGCGCTTAGCACTCAAAGCATACGAGCATACTGCAACATATGACGCCGCCATTGCTAATGAATTGGCAAGCAGATGGGTTGGCATGCCTGAAGAAACCGGAGACACCCAAGAACAATCAAGGCGTCTTCCAAACACAATGTCTGTAGCAGCATACAGAATGCAGACATTACGTTATGGTGAGAATTCACACCAAGCCGCAGCTCTCTATGTTGACCCAGGCGCATCAGAGGGAGAAACTCTAGTCACCGCTCAAGTCGAAGGCGGTAAAGCGATGAGTTACAACAACTACTCGGATGCTGATGCAACACTCAGACTTTGTCGTTCATTATCTTCGGGTGAATGGCCACAAACACCGCACGCTTGTGTGATTGTCAAGCATAACAATCCTTGTGGGGCGGCACTTGGAAAAACTCAATTGGAAGCGTATGAAGCCGCTTTAGCGAGTGATCCTGAAAGCGCATTCGGCTCAATTATTTGTGTCAATGAACCAGTAACGATGGAATTTGCACAAGCACTAGCCCCACTCTTCCTTGAAGTATTGATGGCACCTGCTTATGAAGAAGGAACAAAGGAAGTATTGATGCTCAAGAAAAACCGTAGAATTTTGACAATCAATTCTCCAAACAACCGATTAGCACCACTGCCTCGAAAGACGGTGCGTAAACCGATTGAAGGCGGCTGGCTAATACAAACCGAGGAAGCCCCTGTTATCGATTGGAATAAGGCAAAGGTAGTCACTGATATCGCTCCAACCGAAGACCAAATCGCGTCGATGAAGTTTGCAGTCAGAGTTTGTGAACAAGTAAAATCAAATGCGATTGTGATGGTCCAAGGTCTTGCAACTGTTGGAATTGGTCCAGGTCAGACAAGCCGAGTAGAAGCGGTAAGAATCGCTGCACGAAGAGCAGGAGAGAGAGGCAAGGGATGCGTATTAGCCAGCGACGCATTCTTCCCATTCAAAGATGGAATTGAGCAATCTGCTGAAGCAGGAGCTGCAGCAATTGTTCACCCAGGCGGTTCTATTCGTGACCAAGAGGTAATCGATGAAGCAAATGCTCGAGGCATTGCAATGTTGTTTACCGGCCACCGTTTGTTTAGGCACTGAATCAATCTCTAGATTTGACCATGGTCAATACATAGGCCATGCCCAAAAACCCTACGAGGAGAATAGTAATCGCTCCGAATGCTTGCTCATCAGCCCCATTCCAAGAAGAGGCATCCATCAGCGCCCCATCTCCTTTGGTTGAAACATACCAAACAAAGTAGGCCGAGATAGTTGCCATCATCCCAATCATCCCAGCAATGATTACTTTCACATGTCTAGGCAAGGTTTTGCCAGTAGCATAATATTCGAACATAGAGTCACCAAAAAAGCGATTTGTTAGCGTCCATCTAAACAATTTTTCATTGGAAAGCGAGAACAAAAATGCTGCTGGAACAGCCCATGATACTGTAGGCCAACCGGGTATCCAAATTCCGATTATTGAGAATACAACGAAGATTGAACCAAGTCCGACGTAGATCTTACTCTTGATTGGGTTGCTAACGACTGCATACTTTTCTACAATGGCGTCAACAGTCTCTAATCTCTCGGCCATGGGCGCTCCTTCAATCTCCACATTATGAATGATAGCATTCCCGAAGCCGAAGGCATATTGCCGAACCGGCCTTCGCAGGTTCATGGCAGAGGATTGGCAACTCCCTCGAGTTGGAACCCTACAAGACCCTCTACGCCTTGCAGTATTCATTTCTGGTTCTGGTTCAGGAATGGAGGCTTTGATACGTCATCAAAAGAATACAGATTGTTTGCACACAACCTCTGTGGTAATTAGTGACAAGCCAGATGTCGCGGGACTATCGAAGGCGGAAGGCCTTGGAGTAACTGCAGTAGTAGTTCCTCTGCCGGAAGTCTCAGACCGAATGGAAAGGCGCCTTGCCCATGAGAAGGAACTGAATGAAGTTCTTGCGGATTATGGAGTTGAAGCAATAATTTTGTCAGGGTATATGCGCATCCTTACTTCCTCTTTTGTCAAGCCTTGGGCTGGAAGAATTTTGAATATACACCCTTCATTATTACCAGAATTCCCTGGAGCACACGCACATAGAGATGCGATTGCAGCCAAAGCAACCAAGTCCGGGTGTACTGTTCATTTCGTCGATAGTGAAATGGATTCAGGACCAATCATTGCGCAAGAAGAAGTGGAAGTCCTTGCAATCGATGATGAGGAATCATTGGCGCAGAAGGTGAAGAAGAAGGAACATCTTCTATATCCTTCAGTCATCGATATGTTCAGTGCAGGTGAGATAGAATCTCCTTGAGTTCTTCAGGAGTATTGGTATTTCTCGCTTTGAGGCCCCCTTCACAGGAAGGAATATCGTGAAATAAATCTCTAATTTTCATAGATGATACAAATTTTTGAGAAGCATCGAATTTTGCAAGAAGAGGCTGCCGACTTCCTGTATCATCTATTGGAACCCCTTCTATCCGTGAGAATAACTCAGCATCTGCAAGATAGGCATCACAAGGAGCCAATTGTACCGTACCACTCAACCCTCTAATGACCTCGAGTAATGATTCTGCTAGTGATTCTTTAGAATCGATTATACATTCATCTTCGAAAAGTTCAGCCCGATCTTGGCTTCCGCACATTACGATTATTCTAGTACAACCAGCCATTCTCATCTCTTTTGCAAGCCTTTCAACGTTAGTGTTGATTAGAGACTTATCTTCACCCATGCGTGTAGATTTACCTCCGGCAAGTATGACTCCGGTTTGCAACAAATCACCTCAGTGCATAGAATCTAATCCATTCAAAGACAATTCAACTTCGCCTAGCAATTCGTGGACTCTTGCAAGTAAAGCACGTCTTTCTTTGGACGAACGAGCTAATGGTAACCATTCTAGTAAGCGTCGAATATCTTGAGCATCTCTGGCAACTGTCCAATTGAGAACTTCTTCTAGGACCGGGTCATCAGCCGGAAGAAAACGGTCTGCCATGACAAACCCTGTGGTAAGGCACAACAAAAACTCACGCATTGAGAGAACGCATTCTGATGCGTTCATACAACTCACCGCCTTGAGGCGCACTACGGATTAATTCAGTATATTCATCTTTCATATCAAGAGAAGCGATTAACATTGCATTCTGCATCTGAATTTTGCTAGCACTCCAAGCGGATAACGATTCAGCAGTTGGGATTTCTCTGCCCGAGCGTTTGATTTCTTCAGCAACTTCCAAAACAAGATCGATGGGAATACTTTTGTTGATTAACCCAAGCATTTTTCCCCAAGCGTCGCCTTCTGTGTTTGCAATTAGCAAACCGATTAATTTGACATCTTCTCGACCACACCGCCTCCACAATCGCTTTACCAAATCATCGATTCTGTTATCGTGATGTGTCAATACCCATGAAGCAATTCTTCTCATGGTTGGGTCGTCTGTGCCTATGTGGAAAGCAAGGCCGCTTTGTTGTAGAACCTTGTCGGTAATTGAACGATTTACGAGGCCCTGTGCCCCACAATCGTATGCAGATTTCAGAAAATTAATCGCTTTACGACCTTTAGGTAAACCTTCATCCAATAAGGAATCAAGGTCGTCGGCCAAGACCTCACCTCACGCGCTCTTGGTTCGAACACTATCGAATAGGCTTCCAACCAAAGAAACACTATCTTTCAGTGTTCCAAGCAATTTGTTTACAACATTTTCATCTTCGGCCTTTTGACGAATCATATCGCGCAAATCAGCCTCAATTCTTGTATGGTCATCATCATCGATGCTGAATTGATCACGTAGGTGAGCAAGTACTGCGAATTCATCTTTAGATAATGAAGCATTTACAATCGCAACTTCGAATACTCTTGTATAAACCAAACGTTGTTCATTGGGAGTAACTTCTCTTCCTGTTTCAGTTTCTCTATTTTCCCGAATAGCAGAATATATCTCAGCAGGTTCATCTTGGGAAAGCCCTAATGCATTTGCGAGTTTAATGATTAGGCGCTTTTCTTCACGCGTCAAAACACCATCCTGAAGCATTACTTCGGTGGTAGTTCTGAACACACTAAGTGCTCCCACATTTTCTCCGCTCACAGTTTAGCGAGCAACTCTTCCCTCTTGAACCTCATTGATAGTATTCAAATTAGCCAAATTACCATTTTTCAATAGATAGGGTTCAAGAAGGGTGAGCAGGTGGGTTGTACTGTTCAAATCCAATTCACGACCACCCAATGTTCCAAATTTGGGACATAAATGGTCACCCTGGAAATGTGCCGAAAGGCTCACTGAAAGGCAGTGTTTTGACAAGAACAAGGAGAGATTCTTATGGCAAGAAGAAACAGTGGAGGAGGCAAAGGCGGCGGCGGAAAAGCCAAGGCTATGAAATACCTCATTAAAGCAGACCTAAAGGTCAACGGAAACGTCCAGCGCAAGGACATAATCGGCGCAATCATGGGGCAGACAGAAGGACTGCTCGGTGATGAATTAGAACTTCGAAAACTACAACGTACCGCTAGAATAGGTCACGTTGATGTCGAAGTGAAAAGCAGCGGCGGGAAAGTCAATGGAGAAATCCTGATTCCAAGCAGTATGGACAATGTAGAGACAGCAATTATTGCATCAAGTCTTGAGACAATCGACAGAATTGGACCATGTGCAGCAAAGATTATCGTTAAAGAAATCCAAGATGTACGTTCAACTAAGGTTAATGCGGTCATCGACCGTGCAAAGGACCTGTTGTTGGAAATGGTAAATTCTGGAGATGCAGCAACAAAGACGGTTATCGAAGAGGTTCGTAGCGTTCTAACAGTTGGAACAGCTAAGAATTTCCACGGCCTGACTTGTGGACCAAACATTGAATCAAGCGATTCATTAATTGTTGTAGAAGGAAGAAACGATGTTCGCAATTTGTTGAATTTCGGAATCAAAAATGCAATTTCTTGTGATGGCGCAGGTTCGATTAAGCAAGAATTAATCGATCTTGCAAATGGCAAGGAGAATGTAATTCTAGCAATCGATGGAGACCGTGGTGGCGAGATGTTATTCCGCCAACTAAACGAGACTATGAAAATAGATTTTGTTGCTCAAGCACCCGTTGGTCAGGAGTGGGAATTACTTCCACAGAAGACAGTTACCAAGTGCCTTTCTCAGAAGGTTGAGCAAGCAAAGTTTGCAGCACAATTACCTGAAGATGAGCCTACTGAAAACGCTGATGCATGGCTGGACGAAGAGGCACCTGCCGCAGAGGCACCTGCCGAAGTACACGAGTATTTTGACCACATTGCTGAGTTAAAGAAAAACAACGCAGTATTCGTGAATGTTGATGGAACCATTTCAGATGCGGTAAGTCCAGCTAAACTTGCAGCGGCTGCAGAAGAAGCAGACGGTGCAGTAGCGATTGTATTCAACGGCCCAGTCAGCGATCGAATTCTTGATATTGCTTCTGAAGCGGCTATTGAAACCGTAGTTGGAACCAAAGAAGGCAAAGGATTCTCTGCTCGTAACGATGTTAAGGCATGGTTAACAGATAAACACGCTTGATACTTCCATCCAAGGTGAATATTCATCAGTGGACTGCCCTCTTCGCACTTCATGGGCGAAGATGACACATCTATTGTAGCGCCAGCGCCAGCTGTAACTTTAGAGAGAAACTCAGGCTCACAAATCGCCTTGGCGTTGACCGTTTTCGCCTTAGTTTTGGTATCGAATTCAATCATCAATGACTCTTGGTTGACCAACTCAAATGAGATTGGAGGCACCAGTATCGATGTTAACATCGGTTTAAGCGAATTCACACTTGAATCATGTGCTGACGAATCATGTGAAACACATGTCGAAGAATATGCTGCGCTATATTCAAATTGCACAGATGCGATGGAGGGAGCATCTTCATCGGATAAAGAAGAAGCATGTGGTGAATTGGCAGATTTCCATAATGCAGGTTATGTAGCAACAATAATGCTAGTAATCGCTGGAATTATGTTATTCATTGCAACAATAATGCATGTTCGCTCGATGATTGGCACAAGTTCTCGAAAGCCAAACATGGTATCTGGTAGTGCAGGAATTTGGACAGGCCTTACCGTATTGGTTTGGTATTTGATGTTACCAGAACCTGACCTTGACCCTGAATGGAGCCAAGGAATTTGGATGGCCTTAATCGCGGCAACATCTGGCGTTATTGCAGGATTGAGTGGCACATTACAATCATGGATAGATGGGCCGCCACGTATGCGTGCCCACGGTGTGAGGTCAGGTACCGGAATGAGCGAATTCGTTCTAAAAGAATCATCTTGTGGAGACAACACCTTGTCGATTTTAGTTGATTCTGATCTGATTCGAGTTGCTCGAATCGAACGTGTTGGAGCATCTCCTTCTATCAAGGATGTATTAGCAACTCGTCGCGACTCATATACCGGCTTTTCTCATCAAAGAATAGATTGGTTGGATGATTTCAAAGGAATTTGGTGGGTTCTAAGTGGAGCATCATTGATTTCATCATTCATGATTAGTTCACTATTCTTAATTCCATTCACAATAGCAACATTACTTGCATTGCTTCAACTAATGGACCCAGAGAGATTCGTAGTATCTACTAATTCGGGGAACCATCCGTTTTACATCAACCGTTGGCGTTCAAACCGAGAATTGACCAATTTAGCAATGGATTTGGTAGACGATGCGATGATTGCAGTGTTGCGCGGTGAAGATTTAGATACTGAGGAATTAGATGCCAGAGCGGATTTAATTGCCGAGAGATTTAGTGCAAATAGAGAAGCCAAACAAGCCGCAGAAGCGGAAGCAGCAGCTCAAAAAGAAGCCTTCATTGAGGCTGCAAATCCTCCACCAGGCCCACCTACAACTGATGTTGCTGAGGCCGTAGCACCAGTTGCACCAGCGGCTACAATACCTGAGGCGCCAAGCACAGAGGCTGAGCCAGCGCCAGAACAACCAGCAGAAGTAGCAGAAGTAGCAGAAGTAGCAGAAAGTGAACCAGAGCCAGTAGCAGAAACAACCGCGCCTGTTGATGAAGCCCCAGCGGCAACACCCGCACAAGGCCCACCAGCCACAACTCCCGCGATAGCAATTCCACCCCCGCCGCCACTACCTGCGGCAATGCCTCCCCCTGCGGCGGCAATACCCCCCCCGCCACCAATGCCTGCGGCAATGCCTCCTCCACCTGGAATGGGAGGAATGCCAGCCCCCCCTCCTCCAATGGGTGCAGCAATTTTGCCACCGATGGTAGACCCTCAGCCGATGGCGCCTCCGCCACCAGTACTTGTTCAAGCAGCACCACGCGAGGAAAATTTAACCGATGATGAGAAAGAAAATCTCTTGGGAGATTTAAGTTCGTAATCAACGAACTCCGCCAGAATTCGCTAGCATTACTCTACGCCTGAGCACATTGACTTCGTTGGATAATCCATCGATATCATCCAATGCCGGAAGTGCGTATTCATCAGCAACTAACGGTACGGGGGTGCCCGGGCCAGGAATTCTATCCAAGGCATGTCCAAGGGCAGCAGCATCTACTAACAAATCACCAATAGCTCCGCTGTGGCGAGACTCTAAGCGAGTTCTAGTCCACTTTGAAAGACCGGTTGCCAATTCAGATAGCGTGGATAATAAATTGTATCTTTGATCATCATGCTCATCGCCTTTGGGTATCAATCTCAAGGAGAGTCGAAGTAATCTATCCAATCTCATATCTCTTGGCTCAATACCAACATGAGAAGCAAGCGCCCTGCGAACTGCGGAGATATCACCCTTGTCCAAGAGCAAATCAGCATCTTGTTCTAGGCCCAGTGAGCGAAGTAAAGATTCCAAAGCAGAGGAATCAGCATCTATTGAAACATCTTCTGCTTCTACTACCGGCGCAACATCTTCTTCTGTATCGAAATCTAGCAGTTCTTCTTCACTCTCTTGTTCAGGGAGAGAAACCTCCTCCTCAATAGGGGCCTTTACTTCAATTTCAACCTCTATTTCTTCAACAGTATTTGCGACTTCTTCGATTTCGTCAGATTCCATTTCTTCAAGAATCGCTTCCATTGCATCTTCAACGGTATTTTTAGGAGCAGGAATTAGAATTGGCCTTGAACGCTTATGTGGGCGCCAAGCGACGAATTTGAAATTTTCATCAACCACTTTCTTTTGTGCTAAATCCATCATCAATTGAGGAATATTTGCAGCTAATGAATCCAGTCTATCTGGACGAGATAAGTCGAGGTTAGCAGTAACTGAGAGTTCAGGATCTCTTGTCCAATCTAGATTAGACACCCTTCTCCGTAATTGCTCATGATTAGCGACAGATTCGCGAATAGAAGTCATACGAAGAGCAAGCCCTACAGGGTTTTCATTCAGCATTTCATTAACGATTTCAACCGAGAACCCATTCTCATACCATTCATCGATTTCTTCTTTCATCCTATGTTCCAATCGTTCGATTGGGATACCTGCGTTTTGTTTGTTCAATCTAGAATCAGTGAGTAAGGTTTCAAATTCAGATAGTGAAAGAGAAGAGGTCGAACGGTCGTCAACTAAGCCCTTTCTGACTAATTCCATCCATTCGGTCTCTAACATTGAGCGGTGCCTTGCACCTCTTCTAGCACGGGCATCTACGAAGAACTCCATTTCTTCTAACAAATCTAATCCGAGGTCGAACTCTCTCAATATAGTGACTCTACGCATGATTTCATCCTCTCCCTCAATCGATGCATCAAGAGCCATCAATGCATCAATTAGAATACTTGCGGATTGATATTTGGATTCTTCGCGATTTAACCAAGTAATCGCACTACGCGGCTCTTCAGCAACTCTTGACCGCCAAACATCCATGACAAAACCCTGGTCTTCCCAAGAACTGATTATTTGCATCCCTTCCAATTCTAATTCTTTCCATTCTTGGTCGAGCGAATCAACCAAATCTACGAATTCCTCAGTCAGGTCAAGCCTTCCAGCCAAAGAGGAGTTCACACACCTGTCTGGCCATAAAGTTTCGAAATCTTTCCATCGCTCAAGTGCTCTCAAATGTATGCCAACCGCCTTTTCGATTTCAGGAAGCCCAGCCTCCCAATCAAGCAAATCTTGTGGCAGAACGTCTCCGCCATCCGGGAATAAAATTCCCATAATTTTCCATTCTTCAATTGTAGTAGTTAGGGCGGTCAACCTTCCGGATAAATTATCGATAATTGCATCCACTTCAGTAGTCAAGTCAGCACTTTTCTTTTCCAATAAACGGTCAGCTAAATCCCCATCAAATGGACGAATATCTTTCTCGATTCGCAAACGATTATTTCGTGTAGCTTCCGCTCTGGCTTGCAATGAAGAGAGATGGTCTAACGCATCATTGATTTTCATTTTCCGAGCATTAGAAGCATCGATTCCATCACGACTTAACAAATCGATCATTTCACCAACGACCAGCCTTCTCCTTTCTTCATCACTCTCGATTTTTTCTAGCATAGAAGTAATCAGAGATTCACTACTAACATCATCGAATAGAATTAGCAAGGGCTGACAAGCAGAAAACGAGGAGGGGTCAAGAGCATTCAACCTCTTGACAATTGCACTTAGATTGCTTCTTCTTCCTCTTTCTGACCAGCGTTCTTCCGCTTTGTGAATAAAAGGCTCCCAAGGCCGGTTGAGTGCAGCATCTTTGTCCCATTTTTCGAGCAGGGTATTTGTATTTGCAACATCATCTAAATCGGATAACCATCGGCCCTTTTTCTCTCTAGGCATCGTCGAATCAATCACTCTACGCCTTAGAATTCTGTTCCTGGAAACTAAGGTATCGAATTGCATTAGTAACTCGCTAGCAAGCGCAGGCTCTGCTCGCAGAGAGTTACGAAAAGACTCGACATCAAAACCTTCGTGGGACCACGCCTCGAGGCGTTCATTCCACCAGTGGATATCGTCGATTCTCCTCACCCCGTGCCCCTACTGATTGGTGTAGGCGTTTGAACTTACCTTAAACGAGCGACTTAGCCATCTGTTTCGGCCATTTTCACAGGGTCGCGGAAACGCTCTCTCGCGCACGAGTCGCGTAGGAGAGCATATAGCCTCGAGAAAATGGCTGGGCCTTGATGGACCCGATCACCGTCTCGATGGGACTCGGTTTGTTTGCAGCAGGAGGGGGTTTGGGCTGGTGGCTCACAAAGACCCACGAAGAGCTGAACGGACTGGGCGATGGCATGATCCTCTTGCAGGAAGCGCAAGCGTCCACCTCTGCCATGATGGGCAAGAGGTTGGATGGACTAGAAACAAGCATTCAGCGCCTTGTCGCTGGCCTTGATGGAGTGCGAGCAGCACACCCAGAATTGGATGGAACAATTTTGGCACATGAGGCACTTCAAGGACAAGGCGAGGCGATTGCAGCACTGGAAACTTTAGTTGCTGGAATTGCATTAGATGCAGACCATGAAACAAGCCCATTGCTGGCTCCAGGTCCTGCCAGATTGGCAGTTTCTTTGCTTGAGACGATTGATAAAATGGATTACCTTTCCGCTCCCGACTCAAGGCGTATTGCTTTGGTCGCTTTGGAGAGTGGAAGATTATCGAGAGCTAGAGACTTGTTACTACAATCACATGCATCGGTCCCTGGTGATGATGTAACATTACGAATTCTTGAACACACTGCAATTCTTTCCGGAGATGTTTACGAACGTCGCCGTTGGTTGGAGGAGAGATTAGCACTAAATCCAGACGAACCAGAATTATTGCGAGCACACGCCCATCTGCTTGCAACAATGGGTGACGAGGATGCACACAAGGATATCATGCGCTTAGAAGCATTAGGCCTTGACACTCCTGCAGACCGTTCACTACTCTCTGGCTTACGCCAGCGTGCAGGTGCTCGTTCAGAAGCACTTGAAGCGATTGAAAGCGCCCTTGAAGAGGACCCCTCGCGCTCCGATGATTGGTGTGCAAGAGGAGAAATTTTGTACGCCCTTGACGAGAGGGGCAAGGCGCTTGAGAGCGTAGATAAATGCCTTGAATTAGACCGCCAAAATGGAACGGCTTGGGCGATTCGTGCTAAAGTATTGGCTGAAAGTCATGGCCGTTCTTCCGAGGCACTCAAGGCTGCGATTCATGCGGTTGCATTAGATGCAGGCGGAACAGAGTTGGTTATGTTGAAGTCCGACTTACTCGAAGCCAGCGGAGAGCAAGTCAAGTCTGATGAAGCACTTGAGAAGAGTATAGCAAAACATCCTAGTGACGGCCACCTAAGAGCAGCAATCGCAAGTCGCAGATTATTACAAGGTCGCCACACTGAGGCTTGGGATTTACTGAACACTACTCCAGAAGGAGTAGTCCACCCCGACTTACATGTTGTCGAAGGAAGGATGCACTTAGCAAATGCAGACCGTATGCGAGACGGTACTGGTGATACTGATCAGTCCCTGCTTGTAGATGCATCAGCATCCTTTGAAGCAGCACTTGAGATGGATAGAGAATCAGGAATTGCATGGCTTGGGCTTGCTCGTGTACAACGCTTGCTTGGAAGGAGCGATGAAGCCAGTGAGACACTAACCCGTGCTCGCAGACTACTCCCAGACGAAGACCCGAGTGCAGCAGCAGAATCTGCACTACTTTGTCTTGACCAAGGTGACTTGGAAGGAGCAACCCAGCATATTGACGCAGCCTCAATCCGTGGAGAAGGAGCAATCGTGTCCTATGTTAGAGGAAATATTGCAGCCAGACAAGGACATCTAAAGACTGCATTAACTTACTTTGATGAAGCGATTGAAATCGACCCTACACATGTGCGTGCACGCTTGAACCGAGCAAGCATTCACATGGCTAGTGAAAACGCACAGAATGCGCTTGATGATGCGAATATCTTGCTTGAATTAGCACCGGGGTTAGCACTTGCTAAACTGCGAAGAGCGGAGGCCAACATGATGTTATCCAACTGGGATCATGCTAAGGAAGACCTCGAACAAATCGTTGAGGATGCACCGCATCACCATCATGCACTAACTCAACTAGCGGCATGTTTCATCTCAATGAAGAGGCCTGAGAAGGCAGAAGCACCTCTGAACGAGGCGCTACGTTTGGCACCAGACCATACCGATGCATGGCACCAGCGAGGATTATTGTATCTTGACTGGGGAAGAGAAGAAGCAGCACTCAACGACTTCGAAGCAGCGGTACGCTGTGATGGAAGCCATCTAGATGCTCGTTTGCATATTGCTGCGATTCATCACGAAGCGGAAAGATTCAGTGAAGCATCAGGTGCTTGGAGCGGAGTCTTAGCAATCGAGCCAGAACACCCAGTAGCTCGTCGCCGACGAGAAGAATGTGAGATGGCATTAGCCACAATGTGATATGCGATAACCGCACACGCATCCTCATGGGATACGAACCAGGTGACGTAGTAAGTGGATTCACTCTAGCAAATGCAAATGGTGGAGGCGAAACCACTCTAGATGAGATAATGACAGAAATGGGAGCAGTTGTTGTGTTTGAATGCAACCACTGTCCATATGTTGTTGGTAGCATAAACCGAATCAACAAGGCAGCAGCAAAAGCCGAGGAACTTGGAATGGGCTTTGTTGGAATCAATTCTAACGACCCGGAAATGTATACCGAAGATTCCTTTGAGAATATGGTAAAGCGCGCAGAGAAAGGAATGCCTTACCCATATTTACACGATGAGACCCAAGAGGTTGCACTAGCATGGGGCGCCAAGAGAACCCCTGAATTCTACCTCCTAAATGGAGAAGGAATGGTTGTTTACCGAGGGCGCTTAGATAATTCACCACGTAATGCAATGGAAGCAACAACCAGAGATTTAGCCGATGCAATGGACTCACTATCAATGGGAGAATTACCTCCAGTCAACCGCACAGAATCCATCGGTTGCAGCGTGAAGTGGAAGTTATGAGTGGCTGCAAGCGCCAGTGCGACTGGGATGAAAACCAAGTTTGCCGGTCTTGCGGAATCGATTATGCTCCACCTAAGCAATTGCGCCCTTTTCATTTAGCATTCCCAGTCGATGATTTGCCGGCAGCAAGAAAATTCTACACAGAAGTTCTGGGTTGCTCTACAGGTAGAGAGAAAGAGGAATCGAGTGTTTTCAACTTCTATGGCCACCAAATTGTAGCGCATAGAGTTCCCAAAATGCCTGACTTATCGACTAATCCAGTTGATGGGAAGAAAGTACCAGCACTGCACTTTGGCTTAGTGCTTGAGTGGGATGATTGGCATCAATTGAGAGCCAAATTAGAATCTCAAGGAATCGAGTTTGTAATCGGGCCTTACCTGCGCTATGAAGACCAGCCAGGGTCACAAGCCACCATGTTCATCAAAGATCCATGTGGAAACTATCTGGAGTTCAAATCCTTCAAAGACGAAGCGGCAATCTTCGATTACCATTGGTAATTAGGAATGAAATCAATCGCCATAATTGTACACTATAAACATATAATTTGACTCTTTTAGACTTCCTTCTAAATTCACACTATTGACACTCATTGCACTCAAATCTTCGATATACAAAAATTCATCACCATTTTCAAATTTTTCAAAATTAATCTTGGTCATTGTATAAACATGAACCAAATCTTCACTAGATCCTAAATCTAATGTGATTTCAATATCTGCATCCCTATTCAAACTAACTTCACAAGCAAAATACTCTCCATACTCGAGAATGGTGGCCTCTGAACC
>CAZEXE010000014.1:33489-35092 GCA_964516645.1 uncultured Candidatus Poseidoniales archaeon | reverse complement strand
AATTATTGTCGCCAACTGTGAACATTTCTCCCCAGTGTGCTGCAACTAATTGATGAGAATCATCGAATAACTCTACATCAAGATTCCAACATCCATTATAGAATTCATGCTCAAACAAGAACGCAGAATCACTTCCTGGGGTTTCATTCTGAACATAGAAAGAATAGCCCCAAGTTGTCCCGGTGAAGGGTTTGTCAGAAGGAAGGTAGACATCTATCCATCCGCCAGTAGAGTCCATGTGAGATAGACTATAACTCATATTGTAATTTTCACCTGAATCTAATCCATACATGGTCATATTGAAAGATACATCATGGGAATCGCCAAAATGGTGATAGGCAGTATTGCCAGTTGTTCCATCAGTATAGAACAATACTTCAATCCATTCGGAATTTCCTGTTCCATTACCACTACAATTCATACCTATATCTAAATCAAATCCATCATAATCGAAATGCATACCATCATCGTTGTCATACAAATCAATCGATACATAATAACAACCGTTCGGTAACCAGTCGATTGTGGTGTTATTGGACCACTGGTCGCCAATGTTGTAGAAATGACCCCATGCGCTTTGGTTATTAGAATCCCAAATTGCAACCTGACCGCCGGACTGACCGGCTGCGTGAGCGGCACTCGAATTAAATACAGTATAATTACTATAAACTACAGAAGAACTATTGGTTTCCAAAATTTCTATTGTAACATTGTAATTTGTATCATTTACAAGATCGTAAGCCTCCCACTGGACTGCATTGCCGATCCATGGTGAAGTGGAGAAACCATATACTGATTCCATAGTGGTATTATTTCCTGAGTTGTTACCGCCAGTCGAAGAACAATCCATACCTACATCTAAATCAAATCCATCATTATCAAAATACATGCCATCGGAGTTATCATACAAACTAATAGATGCATAGTAGCAACCTGTTGGAAGTGTTCCATTAGGAATTTGCCAATGCGAATCAAAAGTTGGGCCGCTACCGTTCCACGCTGGGTTCCAATTTGTGGAATTAGAATCAAATATAGTATAATCATCCCAGATAACATAGGTAGTATTGGTAGTTACATTGTATGCATAAACATCGAATGTAGCATTGTACGATATGTTGGTCACCAAATCTTCAGCCCACCAATAGAAATAGAGAGTATCATTTGTTGTATAATTCGTGGCAGGATAGGTATAAAGAAGATTTATCTGTTCCATCGAACTGCTATTGTTACCACCAGTCGAAGAACAATTCATGTTTACTCCAAATTGGAATCCATCATAATCAAACACCGTTCCATCATCAGCATCAAACAAATCCATAGATGCAAAATAGCATCCTGTAGTCAATGTATATGGTGAGATATAGAAGGTACCATTCGTCGCATTCACTGCTGGACTAAACAAGTAGTAATCAGACCATACAATCGATGTACTGTTGGTGGTAGAATTGTAACCATATACGTCTACAGTAACATTGTATGTAATGTTGTTATCCCAAACTAACTCGCCAGCAGACCAACCAAGATCTATGCTATGATAATCACTGTGATTGTATGTACTGGAATATGACACAAGCCACTCCATAGTGGTATTGTTTCCTGAGTT
>CAZEXE010000014.1:18500-33389 GCA_964516645.1 uncultured Candidatus Poseidoniales archaeon | reverse complement strand
GTAGAATTATTGCTTCCATTTCGGCCTGAAACTTGCCAATCTGGATCGCCTTGCAATGGTTCTTCCCACTCAATTTGAGGTGGGATTTCTTCAAAACTATATGATGCAATTTGAGTTAACAAAATGGTTGAAACTAATATTACTGCAATTCTGTTCATGGTATCGGGAGCATATTACAGAATATAATCTATTCCACTGCAAATTTTGTGGGTTTTGTTGGGACAAGTTCACTGAAGTTGCCAAACTCATTTGACTCTGTAGAACTAAGTGGTCCCCGCTCCCAGACTTGAACTGGGGACACCCTGGTGTCTGCTGAGACGTTTGGATTCTTCCAACTACAGCCAGGTGCTCTACCAACTGAGCTAAGCGAGGCAAGTTGTGCGACCAGCCTCGCGTATATCAATTCTTCAGACTGAAATGGCCCTGAAAATAGGGTCGCAAAATAGGCTCGCGACCGAGTCTCGCGAGCATCACGGTTAATAGTGAAATGAACAGCCTTGTTTTTCTCGGAGGCGTAAGGGATGGGACCCGATGCTACACGCACAACTAGACAGGCAGACCAATCGTTGAATGACATGGTGGCTTCACTTGCCCAAGAGGCAATTGGAAAAGGCTCAACTGCATTACTGGATGAAGAAATGGGTGGATTCGGTGTACCGAACCCTCGTATCCTAATTGTCGGCTGTGGTGGTTCTGGAAATAATACGCTAAACAGAATCACTCACCTTGGTGTTGAAGGAGCGATTACGGTCGCAGTTAACACCGATAAGCAGCACTTAGATCATACTCGTGCTTTGCAGAAATTATTGGTTGGCAGACACATTACTCGAGGCCTTGGTGCTGGGGGCGATCCCGGTACTGGTCGCAGATGTGCAGAAGCAGGCCGAGAAATGATTCAGAGAATCGTTACTGGTGCAGATTTGGTTTTCATCGCTAGTGGACTTGGTGGAGGTTCGGGAACTGGAATTTGTCCTATTGTCGCAGATGAGGCGAAAAAGGCAGGTGCGCTCGTTGTAGGAATCGTAACCACTCCGTTCCATGTAGAGCGCAGACAAAGAATGAACCGGGCTCTTGAAGGACTGGAAAGTCTGCGTCAAGTTGCTGATGCAGTATTGGTTCTAGACAATAACAGACTTCTTCACTTCGTTCCAAACTTACCATTGGATGAGGCTTTCTCAATCATGGACCAATTGGTCGCAGAAATCGTCAAAGGAATTGTAGAGACGATTACACTACCTTCACTAATCAACCTCGATTTCGCAGATGTTAGAGCGATTATGGCTAATGGTGGCGTTACCATGATGTTGTATGGTGAGAGTGACCGTGGCCCAGAAGAAGTGGTTCACGAAGCGCTAAACCACCCATTACTGGATGTAGATATTTCAGGAGCAACTGGTGTTCTAATTCATGTAACAGGTGGCAAATATATGACTCTCGAGAATGCTTCTCAAGTCGTAGACTTGATGACTGCAAATGTTAGTGATGATGCAAATGTAATCTGGGGTGCAAGACAAGACCCAGGATTTGGTGATACCATTAAGGTCATGGCGATCATTACTGGAGTTGGTGGTACTGAAATGAGGACTGCGACGATGACTCCGGATAAACTTGGAGATATGTTGAAACTTACAAGGTCTAAATCTCAAAAAGGCAATTCGGTCGGATTCCAAAAATTTGATTGATGCATGAATATAGCAAGGTCCAAATCCCTGCGGTGCTAAGGATACACTATGCGAGCACGCGGTGCGCTAGCGATATTGTTGGCACTTTTGGTCAGTGTGCCTGTAGTTGGAGGCACGACTACAACCATGGAGGATGAGGAAGTTACCGACCCATGTATGGAAGACCCTAAGCAACCTTGCGAAAACCAAACTATTCTCTATCTATGGTCTAACGGACAATCGACATTCTGGTCTCATTTCAATGCAACAGAAGAAAATAATGCTGCAGATAACATGTATTCTCAGGACAAAACACAGGGCGTAATTAATATCGATGAAAGGTTTTCAATGAATCCGCAACTGAATAAGAAACTAAATCTAACCCTTGATGGAGAAATTAGAATTGTTCTGAATATTTATCTTGAAGGAGATTGGACAAATAATGACAATGATGGCCCATGTACAAATGATTGTGAAGAATTGAATATCACACTTTGGTCGGGTGCTACTGCAATAGTTAGACAGCATGTTCCTCAAGTTTCTGAAGGATGGAATCCAATCACAATCTCCCATCGAATAACCGCAGAACAAACACTTTGGGATGCATCGACTGCAAACCCATCCATTCAAATTGAAATGAAAGTGAAAGGTGACGAGCAAGCATCTTGGTTAGGAACAACCACTGGACAAGCTGCTAATTTTACTCTAAAATTATCAGCAGATGGTGAAACACGTGTTGAGTTGCCAATCGACCCAACATCTTGGGATGAAGCATTCCAAGCCGGTGAAGATGGTATGCCAACATCAGAGGAACAACCAGGATTCCTATTCGCATCTGCAATTGCAACCATGACTTTGGCTGCGGTCTACTTACCAAGCAGAGATGAATCAGAGGATGGCAGAAATCGAGGCGGAATCTAAGCCCGTCACATTCTGCTCTCCTGTAACTAAATTCTTGATGCTACATTGAGAGTTCTCTAAATCTTGTGGCCCAACGATTACCACATTGGTGAAACCATTCTTTGATGCCCAATCAAGCGACTTTCCGATGTTCTTTCCTCTAAGGTCCAACTCGACATTATGACCTGCATTGCGCAATTCTTTCACAATAGCAAGTACAGCATGCGCATCGACTTTGAATGGTAGCATCAGAGTGCTTGGCATAGGAGTCTCTCCGGGAACTATTTCGCTTCGACCTGTCCTCTCTGCTTGAGCCTCAAGCGCCAACAAGACCCTGTCGAATCCTAATCCAAATCCACAAGAAGGATCTAATTCTTCTAAGCCAAATAAGTGCAATAATTTGTATGAGCCACCACCAAGAACTTGGCACTCTCCTCCAAGTTCAGCAACATTCGCTTCGAATACCATGCCTGTGTAATAATCCAAGCCACGAGCAACACACAAATTCACTTTGAGTGAAGGTGGCTGAGTTGCAAGTGCACTGAGTGCTGACAATAATTCTGCTAATTCATCTAATGATTCATGAGATACTCCCAATGCAGAAAGAATCTCTCTGGCAGAATCCAAAGTCTCCACTCCGCCATCCAGTTGAGCAAGATTTTGCAAATTCTCCAGCGCACCTGAATCTATTCCATTTGCTGTGAACAATTCTGCTAGACCATCCCAGTCGCCCTTGTCAAGCAATCTCATCGCGCTGGCTACTGGCGGTTCAGGCTCACCCTCTTGTGAGAGTCCTAGACCAGTCAAAATGTCCCTTAATACCCCTACGTGACCAATTCTTACCTCATAATCCATCAAGCCACATGCATCTAACATATCTATGGCCAAGGCCACAACTTCAGCCTCAGCTAAAGATCCACTCGCACCAATTAATTCTACACCATATTGGAAAAATTCTCGATAGCGTCCTTTCTTGGATTCTTCATATCTGAAACACTGTCCAAAATAAGAAAGGCGTAATGGTTTTGGTGAACTACGCATTTCTTCACTGACCATTCTCATTACAGGTGCGGTCAGTTCAGGACGCAAAGTCATCGCTCTATCCGATTTGTCTTGGAATGCATACAATTGCTTGACTACCCCTGGTCCCGATTTAGCAGTAAACAAATCCAATGATTCGAAAATCGGGGTTTGGACACGCTTGAAACCGTGTGATAGCGCCTTTGATTCGAGTAGATTCTCGAAGGCTAAGCGCCTATTCATCACATCCGGGGTAAAGTCCCGAGTTCCACGTGGCCTCTGTACCATTACGAGTGGGGGGGAGCAACCAGCATTTCACATAAACGGCTCAAACTCATGCTTAGAAGGCAGTATTTGCACCCAATATCTGTGTGCGAAATCAGCAGAGGAGGACTATTCTTCTTCTGCCAATTTGTCTAAGTCTGGTGCCTCTGGAACCCCTTCAACCGGCTTGTCAAGGTTGGACATTTTCTGCACTAAATTCCAATCTGGTTCATCTGGAGTATTGTCCAATTTTAACGCATTTTCCATTGTTAATTCGATATCCTCGGTTTGTTGTTCTGGCACTACTGCAGGAGCCTCTTCTCGTTCAATCGGTTGGATTGGAACATCGATTCCTAGTTTGGTCCATGCATCTACAGATTGGTCTTCATCAAGCGATTTACCTGCTCGCTCTTGTTTTTCTCTCTGTTTCATCTCGAATTCTCGTCTTGCCTTTTCCTCAGCTTCAACCTGGGCTTCGATACCCGCCCACATTTCTGCCTCCTCGGATTCTTTTTCTTTACGCATTAAAAGTTCTAAGGCCCATTTACTGGGCAAATCAAATCTCTTCCAAAACCATCTAACGGTTGGAATCAGAATTAGAGCAATCGCTAATCCTAATCCTATCCATTGGAATAGGCTCAATGCCATTTAGTCACCTCACGAATCAGATTTTTCTGCAAGATGTTCCCATCCAGCAGGATATTCACCCAACTCAACTACCAATTCATCAGAACCACCTGGTAGCATGGAAATGTCTACATCTGCTCCTTCTGGAATATTTCGGAATAATGGACGCTCGGACAATTTGTGGTTAAATGCCATGAATCCAAGGGCAACGATTCCCCAGAATAGCAAGATAATTGAGATTCCAGAAGGATTGGTTGGGTCCCACACATTTGGTGTATTTGCAATCATATCTCCAAAGTAAGAGAAAATCAAAATTGCGAACAAGAATGGGAATGCGAGATACATCAGAATATCCCACCATCTACCAATCCAAATATCGTTATCTCCAGTGTTGATGAAATCGTCACGGAATGCTGAGACACCGATTCCAAGGTATCCACCTAGCCCCGGTGCGGCTTCACCAGCCTCAACTTGAGCCCTCCACTTTTGGTAACCATACTTCCAAATTGTGAATGCGATAAACAGACCGCTAAACATCAATCCGTAGCCCCAAATGTGGTCTTGAACCTCCAAGAATTGTGGGAATGCTGTCCCATCAGGTGCAATAGTAATCCACAGCAATGCTGATGGAATTCCGAAGATGAAGATTGCAATAGAAGTCAATAGAACCGATTTTTCACGCTCATAGCCGTGGTCAACGAAGTTACGAACACACAACTCAACTGTAGAGATCATCGAAGTTAATGCAGCGAAAGAAAGAGCGAGGAAGAATCCTGTCATCATTACCCATGCTCCTATTCCACCACCTGGTGCTTGTGCGAACACTTCAGGTAATGCAAGGAAAGTAATCGCTGATGAACCCCCGGTAACAGTGTCAAGTGGGTTTGCCGATACTGCAAAGATTGCAGACAAAACGGTTAGACCAGCGATTATTGAAATCGAGTTATTTGCCAATCCCATTGTAAATGCGTTCAGAGTCGTATCCTCGTCCTTTCTCATGTAGACAGAATATGTGATGACCATACCCATTCCTGCAGAGCAGGACCATGCTGATTGAGATAATCCGTTTATCCAAATCGCTGGATCGCTGAGCGAACTCCATTTCACTGTGAACATGAATAAGAATCCATCCAATCTACCATCCGCCATATCCATGTATAGCGATAAGCCCAGTGACATGAATAGTAGAACGAATAGTGAAATCATCAAAACAACGTTGACTTTCTCAATCGCTTTAGCTCCCTTCCAAATCGCAAGTAAAGTTATTGCAATCACTATGAATTGGAAGAACACTACTGAACCCGGAGATTGTAAGAACTCATTCCAAACCAATTGTGTATCGACATTTTCTCCGACCAATCCATTGGTAATTCCAAGTTGGAAATATTTCAGGCACCAGCCGGCAACTACTGCGTAATAGAATCCGATAGCAGTTGAAATCCATGCAGTCCATAGGCCCATCCAAGCAAACCGACGACCTGCGAAAATTCGGAATGTTCCCACCGTACCAGTACGGCTACGTTTACCAAGAGCGAACTCTGCAATAACTAGTGGAATAGACCAAACGAATAAGAAAAATAGCCACGGAATAAGGAAAGTCCCACCATCATTAGCTCCAACCATTCTTGGGAAACGCCAAATGTTTCCAGTACCAATAGCAGCACCGATTGCGGCAAAAATGAGCCCCATTCTGCCACTGAACTCATCAGAGGATTGGCTCATGTAGAAGCCTCCTCCACGAACTCAGCATCCAATATTGCTTCTTTGTCAGATTCATCATCCATCATCATGCGTAAGCAGACTCCTAAGCCTCCCCACACGAATACAGCGACAGTCATGAAAAGCATAATTGAACCGAACATTGTACCATAAGGTGCTCTATACTCTATCTTGATTTCATGATATTGAGAGTTTGGTGGATATTCGATTTTCTGAGTTCCTCCAAGTGTTGATACCATCGCTTTGTAATGCAAGAATCCTGTCTCGTCATCCTCAATTGGTAAGTTTGCAACCACCTTGTAACCCTGTCCACTTTCATTTAGTAATTCACAAGTCTCACCTTCAACAATCGAGAATCCAGTGTGGGCCCAATTTTCTGTGAACCATTCTCTTGGACCATAATCGGATTGCTGTCGACTTGGTTTTACCATTCGGTACATAACATGAGAATTCTTGTGTTCTAGGTCAATTGAGAATGAAGTGTCAAGGCACATTTCAATTGGAACATTTCCGGATGAAGGAATCGCTAGAGATTCGGGCTCCTGTAGAATTTGATTGCGCACAACATTCGCCATAGCGAGATCTGCCCTTTCCCTTGGATTATCTGCAATCTCAATCATGTAGAATGCAATTCCATTATTTCGAACAGCAATATGGTCTACATCATCTTCATGCTGATGGAATGCAGTTCCAATTTCCATGGTGTAACAGTAAGAACCGTGTACACCGTAATGCCAGTCACAGAAGTCACCTGTTGTTGGGTAAAGGTCTGAAGATTGCATGTTGGTGTAATCTGTCATCTCTGCCATTTGGTCACCGTGGTATACCAATTGGTCATGGTCAGTAGTCTGACAACCTGTGCAGTGCCCCCATGGGTACAACACAAGTTCAGAGTAGGAATGGTAGGTAAGAGTAGCTTTGTAGTCTGATGCACCATCGCCATCATCATCATTCATCTCAGTCATATCTTGTATGAATTTGGTTTCTGGTTCTGAATTACCGCCAGCCCAATCTTCGTCGGTCTGGCCATCATTATCATCATCTTCACCGTCAACATTGTCTTCGTTGACAAGGCCGTCTCCATCATTATCTGTAGTATCAAATGGACCCGTGTATACATCGTTATTCGCAACCCCTGCTCTTTCATCTTCAGCAGGTGTGCAGGTACCAGGAATTAGTGGAACGGTGGCTCCCAAAGGCCAACCCCATTCATATTGGTAATTTCTGTTCAAATCAACGCCATCGCAATCTTCATCAATTTGCTCATTAGGGTCAGGAAGTGGCTCTGGACCATTGTTTCTCAGGTTCTTTCTCCACCCACCTCCAGGACAAGATTCCCAAGCAGGAGCAGGACAGAATACTTCTCTGTCGTAGATATTACCGTCCACATTCAGCATAGGGATTAGGTAGACTTCACGGTTGTTAATCAGATTGGTTAACTCAACTTCGCTGAAGTCTTCATCCACACCGAAATCTCCAGGGTTACACGGTTTGCCATCACCATTGCTATCCTGGTATTTTGCTTCAAGTGCTAAGCAATCACCATCATCATCGACTTGACCATCGCCATCTGCATCACCCCATGGGTCTTCATCCAGTTTACCATCACCGTCATTGTCAACAGGGCCACCGCCATAGTAGTAAGCCACTGTTTCCATAAACAAAATTGGAGTTTGATAACTCATCCATTCTCTTGCATGATGGTTTCCTACAATCATTATATCTGGACGGTCAGCATAATTTCCATTATCGCCATTGAATGCGTTGTAATCGCCTCCCTGAACATTACCTGTAACCTTCAGCCAAGGGGAAGAATGGCCATAATACCAACCCTCGTAAGTATCTGCAGAAGTTTCCTCGCCTCTAGCATTTGTTCCACCATTAAGGCCTTCGTGAAATTCGAAAATATCTGGATTATCTTGGGCAAGACGCATCATTCTTGCTTTCATTGACTCATAGGTATGATATTCTTTGAACTGTAGCACTCTGTCTCCAGTATCAGACCACGGGAAAACATATTCGCACATTACTTCGCCTTCAGAATCATATTCACAGAAAATGTACTTACCCTCATCATCTTGATCCCATAAGTCCCAAGGTGCTAATCCTTCATCAGCCTCCTGAGCGTATGAAGAACTCACAACAGGTGAAAGAAAGGAGAGTAAAAAGGGCAGTAGAAGAATCGTAAGCGAAGTCTTTCGGGACTCGAACTGCATGGCTACCAAGACGGCCAAGCCCCTCCCCCTCTTCAAAGCGTCGCGTCAATGAATTAGCCCCTTTAGGGGGCTATTATTAGCAATTTCAAGCGAAAACAACATCTCCCTTGTGACATCAGACCGGCTTATGCAGCAGATTATTGAATTGATTCCCGGCCATGATAAGGAGATTTACGGAGTGAGTATGGAAAACGTAATTGCAGCTACCTTGTTACTGATTGCCATATTGATTATTCGAGAGATTGTTGGTATGATTTTACCCAGAGTTTTCAGCAGTATCAGCGTAGGTAGCGAAGTTGCTAAACAGGCTTTATCCAATTCTGGCAAATCGCTAGGTGTAGCGGCAGGATGTTGGGCCAGCATGTATCTAATCGAGGATATGGATTGGATTATGTCTGCACTACAATTAATCATGGTAGTATCATTGGTAGTCACTGCGTTTAGATTCGTTGGAGTAATTCATGCATTTGTCTTGTGGACTGATGATGACGGGGTTCTTGATGGGTCACAAAAAACCGTTGTTTCAGCAGCAGAGAGCATTATGAGATTCTTGATTGTGATTTTTGGAATGGTCTTCATCGCAGATGCGTTAGGATTTGACCTGACAACAATGGTGGCCGGCCTAGGAATCACTGGACTCGCACTAGCACTGGCTGCTCAAGATACAATATCGAATATTTTCGGTGCAACAACTGTGCTTCTCGACAGACCTTTCCAGGTTGGTGATTGGGTTGTAATTGGTTCAGTTGAAGGAGAAGTGATGGAGATTGGACTGCGAACTACACTGATTCGAACCAGTTTGGATACGGTAGTCACAATGCCCAATGCAAATCTTGCAAACACTCCTGTTGAGAATTGGGGTAAGCGCAGATTTAGAAGATGGCAACCTGTATTCAAATTAGACATCAACTCAGATCCAACAAAGGTTTCAGATTTTTGTGATGGAGTTGCTAACTTAATCGCTGGGCATGAGAAAACAATGAAGGAAGAAGATTCCTATGCGAGAGTTTCAACCTTAGGCCCTGACGCTATTGACATCGGCTGCAATATTTACTGGAATATCAATAGCGGTAAAATCGAGAGGGAAGCAAGAGATAACTTCCTAATCGATGTGATGGGGTTAGCAAAAACTCACGATTTGAACTTCCATGATAACCGCAGACGTCACAGTTCTTGACGCCAATCTGGTTCTGAAGCAGAATAAGCTAATGAAGAGATTATCCAAATTATTACAAATGTCCAGTAGCCAATGCTTGGATTGCTGAATTCTCCAGCTCTATCAAGCATAAATGTGGCAATTAATCCAAAAATTGCAAGGGGTGTTCCCATTAACATTAGACGCATGTTGCCCAACTTGGCTTGAAATCTATCTACTCCAGCAAGGTATTCATCGAGTTCAGCGGATTCTAAATCGAATGCAACCGACTCTGCTTTGTCCAATATATTCAGGTCGTACCTGATGTGTGCAACACCTCCAGTTGCTGATCTCATCACATCATCTCCCCAATATTTTGAAGGCATAAATTCTCGCCATTTTATCAATACTTCATGCTTAATTGCTTGACGAATCATCGGAAGATTCGTATCCTTTTTCCAAAGCAAAACTTCGCTCAATGGAACCGGAACCGGCATCATCCCATCTAGTTCAAACCTCGGTATTCCAATCGTGTTATGACTATGTGGGGCTCGCCACAGTGTGCTGGTTTTCAGCGTATCTTCGACTTTTTTTAATCGGTCATTCCAACCATATTCATCTCTTGGAGTAGACCAATTTCCTGCAATCAGAGCTTTGTGAAGTCCCGCTAGTAACTTTGCTGTAACTTTGCTCGCTTCTTCTTTTGGATATACCAAGATATGGTCTCCATCCCTATCACAACCAGCTATTGGCAATTGTAAATGTGGAGCCAATGCTTCTCGAAGTTGAGGGTTTCTCCACAATCGAGAAGTCTGCTTACCAGTAGGAATGGGAATGATTAGCGCTTTGTATTCGCCTATGTCATACCACATACCTGTTCGATCTTCTTTGATTAATTCCATTTGAGTTGCTTCAGGCCAACCACCCCACGTTTTCTCAAGGCCATTCCACCATTCAATTGTGACATCAGGAATATGCAAAGGCATAGTTCCCCATGAAGTGGTTATGGAGTTATCATCTTGGCTCAAAGCGATGCCTTTCGGCCACCATGGTCGACCCTCCATGTTTAGGGCCGAAGGGTTGGTGGGGATTAACTCAAACGGTTGAAGTGAATGGGAGGGATGGAGGGGGCGATAGCATGGGCATCAGTAATCGTCTCGGTGATGTACTCGGCACTGCTGTCGAGTCGAAATTGTTGCGCGAAGTAAAGCAGCACCCGGAGAAAGTAAACCATCTTGCTATCATCATGGATGGTAATCGAAGATTTGCTTGGTCCAAGGCCCTTCAAACAGATCTCGGTCACAAGATGGGCAAGATGAAATTAGAACAAGTTCTTGATTGGGTACTTGAATTAGAAATTCATTACTTCACTGTCTATGCATTATCCACTGAAAATTTGAATAGGCCTGAAGACGAACTGGAAGGGCTATTCAACCTCTATGTCGAAGGATTAAGAGACATTGCTGATGATGAAAGAATCCATGAAAATAGAGTGAAAGTACAAATTATTGGCAAGCGTGAATTGCTGCCAAAATCGGTTAATGAAGCGATTACATATGCTGAAGAGAAAACCTCTGATTACGAGAATTTTACTTTCACAGTTTGCCTTGCATATGGGAGCCGAGAAGAAATGTTAGCGGCAATAAAAAGCATTGCAGAAGACCACTGCTCTGGCGACTTACCTCTAGACTCAATCGATGAAGAAGAGGTTAGCCGCAGGCTATACACCGCAGAAATGCCTGACCCAGATTTGGTCATTCGCACATCTGGTGAGGAGCGGATTTCTAATTTCTTGTTGTGGCAAATGGCTTACACTGAACTTTACTTTACAGATGTTTACTGGCCATCTTTCTCAAAGAAAGAATTGCTCAAAGCTATTCAAACATATCAAGCACGCAAACGCAGATTTGGTGAGTAGAATGTCTGCCTGTGAAGAATGTGGTCAGTGGACTCAACCCTCATTAGCAGTTGATGCAGTAGCGATTAGAGGACATGAGGTCTTACTGATTCGCCGTGGAAAGGAACCGTGGAAAGGTATGCTCGCATTCCCTGGTGGTTTTGTCGACTTAGGTGAAGACCCTGAAGTCGCAGTCATTCGTGAACTGAAAGAAGAGTGTGGAATCGATGGAAAAGTCGTGCGCCTTTTGTGTGTTAATGGTGACCCAAATCGAGACCCTAGAGGCCATGTAATCTCTATTGCATACCTCGTTTCGGCATATGATGAGCCGATTGCAGGAGACGATGCTGCCAGCGCGGCTTGGCACCCAATTTCACAAGTAGAACAAATGGCAGGAGACCATATGTCAATCCTTGATAAGATCAAGAATTTCTGACTTCGTATTCGGCCAATCCGGTTCTTCTAAAGCATCGGTCAGATGAATACCGGCTAACCAAGCAGCTAAAATTGATTCATCGTGGTCTTTGGCGATGAATAATGGATATCCATCCTCGATTAATCTGTCAAGAAATCCTCGACGCGCCTTGCTGACCAATAGTGTTGGTAGACCCAACAATACCGCTTCACTTGCTAGAGTTACCGATTGAGTAATCACTCCATCCATGCTTGACATTCGGGTGGTTAATTCCCAGGGGTTACCTTCCACTTCATTTTCATCAGCATAATTCAATGCTAAACCATCCAACCATTCTTCCGGAATTGAAAGGATTTCTTCGCTATCATGAATACCGTCACCCTTCAATCTACGAACCATCACTTTGGGAGGGTTAGAGGTAGATGAAGGGCGCATGTGTGGATGCAGGTGTATATGGCCGTGTAACCCATCTATTCGATGGAATTTGCATTTCTTTTTCATCAGTGGCCCGGCTAAGGAATCGATAAAGTGCGTTGGAATTATGATATCGGTTGGCTTTGTTAAGCGGTGTGCAAGGTGATTTACTTCAGTATCTGTGATGTAGATTTTTCTTGCTCCACGAGGTGCTACTCTCAACTCTAAGGCAGCCCCCACACTAACAACTTTTGAAATATTTTTTAGCGCCTTTTTGGAAATCCTACTGCGCTTCCACGCTTTACTCCACTTACCTTTGCCAACTGGACGTGGTACCCAAACCGTCCTTCTTCTTGGCATGTAACCATCACAATTAGCAATCATTGAACGGACTTCTTCTCTATCACAAGCGATGATTAGGTCGTCCGTTGTCGATAATTCTCTCATTAGGGGAGCGAATAGGCGCGCATGGGCGGGATGATCAATAACCCAAGCAGTCGCCATGAACACACGATAATGACGGGCTATTTTGATGTGCCACCGTTTAGTGCACCCTGATATGGGGAAGAAAGCGATTAGTGTTCCGGGTAGCAAATTGTACGGCCCTTACACTCCGGGAGTCAAGTCAAATGGCATTATTTGGCTATCTGGACAAATAGATGTTGATGCAGGTGATGATACTGCTTCACAAACCGCTGGGGCATTAACAAAAATCGACGCTTTACTAGCAGCTGCAGGCGTAACAAAGGATGCAGTTTGTTTTGCACAAGTACTACTGGATGACATCGGAGATTTCCAAGAGATGAACGAAGTATACGGTGCTTGGGTCGAGTCTATGGAAGTAAAACCTGCACGTGCTGCATTTGAGGCAGCAGCCCTTCCAGCAGGTGCCAAAGTCGAAATTGTCGTTCAAGCAGTCGATTCGAATTGTTGCGAGTGAGACACATGCCAGGCACGCCATACCTTGAGCAAGAGCCTCAAGGTTTGATGACATGGCCCAAATTACTGAAGTTAAGTATTCCAATATTGAGTGCATTAACCGCAGTTGCATGGTGGAATGATGTTCTATTTGAGTGGGGAATTTTCTTGACAGTAGGATTAATTGTCTCTTTTCTCATAAGAAGATGAAATACATACGAGAAGACCCGCAGGCCTACAATATGGGAGAGTGGCCAGTGCACTGCTTCAAGGCCTACGATATCCGTGGTCTGTCGGGCGAAGAGTTGTCTGATGAATTCGCATATCGCTTGGGTAAAGCGATGGCGGCATACCTCGCTTGCTCATCTTTTGCTGTTGGCCGCGACATCCGTGAATCAAGTCCGGGCTATGCATCTAATCTAATTCAAGGCCTAGTTGATTCTGGAGTCAAAGTCCTAGATTTAGGCATTGTTTCAACTGGTTGCTTGTATCACGCTTGCTGGACTCTACCGGTCGATGGAGGAGTGATGGTTACTGCATCTCACCTACCAATGCCAACTCATAATGGATTCAAAATGTGTAGAGGCACATTGCCATTAGCCGGCGAAGAGATTCAAGAATTGAAGGATGTGTTCCTCGCTGGAGATTTCAAAGAAGGCTCTGGTGAACACATAGACCATCCTCACGAAGATACATACCTCGAAGCAATCGTTGCTTCGACTGGCAAATTAGCAAGACCTGTAAAGGTCGCAGTTGATTGTGGTAATGCAGTCCCTGGCCCAGCAATGTCGAAATTGCTAGACATGATTGGTGCAGAACATATCGATTTGTATTGTGACTGGGACAATACTGAGCCAAATCATGGTGCAGACCCAACTAGAGAATACAACATGGTAGACCTTGCCAAAGTTGTAATTGAAAACGGATGTGAAATGGGATTGGGTGCTGATGGTGACGGCGATAGGCTTGGAGCGGTCGATGAGAATGGAGGTTTCGTTTATCCGGACCGTCTAATCGCTCTAATTGCTGAAGATGTTGTGGGCACAGAAGATGGCAAAGATTTGCTAATCTATGATGTCAAATGCTCAATGAATGTAGAGAAAGCAATCGTTGCTGCAGGTGGCCGGCCAATGATGGCAAAGACTGGACACTCGTTCATGAAGCGGGTTCTTGCCGAATACCCAGATGCGCTTATGGCTGGAGAAATGAGCGGCCACATTTTCATGGCAGACCGTGGTTGGTACGGTTTTGATTGCTCGCTATACAATGCAGCAAGAATACTCGAATTGTGGTCGAGGCGTGAAGGGAAATCATTCAGTTCTGAACTAAACCGCGTTGCTCCAAACCTTCCAACAACTGGTGAAGTGAAAGTTCCATGTCCTGAAGAGGAAAAGTTGGCTACGGTTGCAGCGATTACCAACGCGTTTACTGACCACGAATCTTCGACTATTGATGGAGTTAGAGTGCGCTTTGAAAAGGACGGGCAACAATCAGGATGGTATCTTGCACGCAAGTCCAATACTGAGGCGATTCTAGTTATGAGAGTTGAAGCGAACGATCAAGAAACTCTAGATGAAATTCTTACAATGATTGACCAGAGAGTCTCACCAATAATCGATATCAGCAAACTACTGAACTAATCACTCAACTGGTGTGATTGTATATTCTAGAGAAATCAATTCGATGGTGTAAGCCACTTCTTC
>CAZEXE010000014.1:10772-18400 GCA_964516645.1 uncultured Candidatus Poseidoniales archaeon | reverse complement strand
AGTTGGACTTCGTCAGCATTGCCTGCTGCATAATTGAAGTAGAGAGGGAAAACTAGTGCAAAGAACACCATTCCTGCAACCAAAATTTGTGTTCTCTGGTCGGTTTTTAGGTCATCCATGAATGCCATACCAGTCCCTCCGTCATGTTAGTGGTGCAGGTGATAGTTTCCAAGTGTTTTGGTTCATTTTTTGTCCCATTTTGTTAATCCTAACTTGGCAAATGCCTTACGAGACCGCCTAAAAACAGGCAATAGATAGCCAATTCTGCTACGCTCGCCAAAAGACCATTTCCACGGACAGCGCGGCAGAGATTTTGCCCATTCTCTAATCAAATCAAGGCCTTCTTCGTTACCTTGCCCTCCTGGAATTGTCCATGCGGCCATATTGATTGCACCGGCACTACCTTTGGTTTCAGCCCAAGAATGTAGTTCCAACCCTTGTAGTGGCCCCTCCATTAACTCAAGGCCAAGAGTTCTCGCATTCTGTGCCATGGGCATGATGATTGCAAATCGATCGACTAATCTACTACCTTCATGGGTAGTAAATTCCCACTCATTGGATTCAGCGATTAGGCGAAAAGCCTTGAGATTCTCAATAGGAGAGGTCGAAACCTCGAGAATGTACTCCTTTCGCTTGAGCATTAACTAAACCCAAATGGTAGGATATGAAGAAGATAGGGGGTGCATTCCTCAAACGAATGCTGGAAAGGCCACAAATCTCCTCCCCTGTTAGAAGGGAGGAGATTGTGGATGGTCCATTCACGGTCTGTCCCGCAATCCCAGCCCAACGAGTGGGCGAGGCTGACCACGGACTGTGGACCGCTTGGTAACCGTAACTGGACCCTGCTCACGCTCAGGCCATTTTGGCCCATGTGTTCTATTGGATCAGTTCGATTCAATCTGACTTCAGCCGAAGAGAGAACCAAGTCCCTCGAAGCCGCCACCGTCATCTTCTTCCTCTTCTTCTTCAGCCGCTGCTGGTGCAGCGTCGTCAGAAGCAGCTGATGCAGCAGGTGCAGCAGCAGCAGGGGCAGCGACAGCGGTAGCCATGGCTTCAGCGATGTCAACGCCACCTAGTGAAGCAACTAGTGCCTTCACACGGGCAGCGTCTACATCCACACCAGCAGCCTTTAGGACTGCAGATACAGCATCATCGTCAATATTCTTTTCAGCAGAGTGCAGAAGCATTGCAGCGTATACGTACTCCATTCATTTTCACCTCAATTTTTCATTTCAACCGAATAAGGATCCAAGGCCGTCAAATCCGCCTTCTTCCTCTTCTTCTTCTTCCTCTTCAGCCTCGGCAGGGGCTTCATCGGTGCTCGTTGCTTCAACCGCAGTAGATACTGCAGCAGTAGCGGCTGCGCCAAGAAGTTGGCTCAGCTCTTCGTCGAGTGCGTCAGCAGACAAGGATCCCGCTAGGCCCATTGCGCCACGGTTTGCTCGTCCGATAAAGTGCGGCAAAGTGTCTGTAGTGACGATTGCCGCCTCCAATGCCACTGCGAGCGCTTCACCGCTCGCCTTGGATAGGAGTGTAGGGATTGTCTGGGTTGTGAACCATCGAATGTTACAAGCCAGATTGTATGCACCAGCACAAAAGCTGATTAGATCTGACTCGAACTGTTCGTAGTCGATATCCAGAGTAGCAGGCTTGAAAGTAGTTCCATCTTCGATAGTTCCACAAAGTCTCAGACCTGTAACGATTGGATTAATTCCAATCTTAGAAAGCATTAATCCGAGATCTCCCTCGAATACTTCGCCTTCTTTGAGAATAGTAACTTGCTTCTGGATTTCAACAGAACCCTTCACAATCTTAGCAGGAATTCCCACAGAGTTCAATTCACCAACAATTGGACCTGGAGGCATTCCGGTGTCCATCTTCTCAACAATAATGTCGTGAGGAGCAACGTCGCCTGGCTTTGCAGCACGACCTGCCTCGGTCTTCTTCAATTGAGTAAATACCTCGAATGAATTCATGTCGGTTTGAACCAGAGCCGGTTGAACAGCGGATGCATACAATTCCTCCAAATCAGAGAAATCGTTGCCAGTAGCTTCCCATGCCAACTTCATCAAGCGCTTCTTTGCAACTTGGATGTTCATACTAGAGCGCAAGCCAGCACGCATGCCAAGCATAGCGCCAGCAGGAACACCGTGAATATCGATGACTGCAAATGTGCCACCCTTGCTCAGCATATCAGTCAAAGATGAAACTGTGTCCTTCTTCCATGGTGAGACCTTAGGAATCAATTGATCACCTCGATCTTGTTTGCAGGACCCATGGTTGTCTTGATGTACAAAGAGCGGATGTTTCCAATTCCACGCTCTAGTTTAGAAGTTACACGGTTGTAAACTTCCATTGCATTCTTCAACAATTCATCATGAGATTGAGCACGAGTTCCAAAGGATGCTTGGAAAGTAACCTTGTCACGAGACTTGATTACAGTAGTAGATTGCAAACCATTTGCGATAACAGATGGGTCTACTACAGGAGGGACCGGGCGTGGCATCTTACCACGAGGACCTAGAACTACACCGAGGTAACGACCAATGAGTCCCATGTGAGGGACTTCAGATAGGAAGAAATCATACGAGTTCGCTAGTTTCTTTGCAGTTCCTTTCTTCTTTCCAAGTTCTTCGATTTCTGCTGGGTCAATAACATGAATTCCAGCAGCCTTAGCCTTCTGTGCAGCATCAGATGCTGCGAACATTGCGATTTTGATATTCTTACCACGACCATTAGGAAGACGGATTTCTTCCTGGATACGGTTGTTAGGATTCTTCAAATCAACGTCCCTAATTGTAAACGCTATATCTAGCGATTCAACGAATTTGCGTTCAGGAGAGCCTTCGATGGCGTTCTTGATTGCCTCAGATATTTTTTCTTCCATTTTTTCTGTCACCCCTTCGGTCTGCGAGGAACAAGTTCCTCTCCCGTGGTCCGTGAGTCAGTTCAAGCAAAACGTTCGTCCCAGTCTCCATTTTCAATAGTGGTCAAAGCATCCTTAGCCCAAAGACCGTCAATCTTGACACGCATTGCGACACAAGTGCCGATGACCTCTCTGGTCTGCGCTTTCAGATCTGCTCCGGTTAAGTGGCCGTCGTCGTTCTTTTGACGAGCGACGTCCATTGCCTTCTCGAGGCTCAAGTCCTCTGTTGCAGCGTCCAAACTACCATTGCACTTCTTGACACCTAGAGCTTTCTTGATGAGCTCGCTGGTCCAGGGCTTTGGCATTCTGTTCACCTCAATACTCACGGACGTGAGCAGGTTGCCGACTTGCCCCCCCTATTTAATCGCGCCGCGCGCCTCATTCTACACGCTCGAGAACGCGAACATGGTCGCCACGCATCTTCAAAGTCATTGGAATAGGTTGTTCATACAACTCCATACTGACTTCTTCTTTGGTTTCAGAAACGCTGGTAACACGAGCCTTTTCGCCCTTGAATGCACCAGTTACAATCTCTACAATACAACCAACTTCGATACCACTGGTAACCGCCTTTGGTTCTAGATAAGGAAGAATATCCTTGAGTGGGGCTTCACCCGGAAGCACCGTTTTTGCATTCTTTAGTGGTGTTTGATTCAATCCACGACGTGCCTTAGGGTCACGGCCACCAGAACGGCCGATCAACTTCTCCACATGGTGCAAAGCATTGGATTCAACCATTACATATCCACGCATTCCAGTTGGATGTAGAATTGAAAAGATGTTTTCTTGAATTCTTGAAAGAGAACCGGAGCCCATCAATCGTGCTTGCATTTCATCAGCAACTCTCTTTTCTGAGCCGATTGCTGTCTTTACAATGAATAGGTATGCTGCTACTGAACCGTACATTTCACGGAACAGTTTCTCACTACCTTCCATATCGAGATCAGAGAATACACAAGCATAGTTCTGTATGTGTCCAGGATCTACCCAAACTGCCTCTGTGTAGCGACCAGCAGGGGTTGCTTCCTTGTTAGTAGAGATTACAAGGCAAGGAGCAATGTCTTGCAGACGGCCATCAATATCAATACCCAATGCAGGACCATCACGAACATATTCCAAATCTTCCACAGGAATGCCTGTGCACTCAGATACTCGGTTCAGAACATCTTCTTCGCTGTCTCCAATTCCGTAAACGCCATCCCAAAGGTCGGATGAATCTGGATCTGATGGTGAGCGGCGAAGAAGCAATAATTCCTCTTCGTGGCGAACGAATGCGATAAATGCGTCAGTCATTTCAATTCCTCCAAATCAGATGCCGAAGACATCGTGAATAATCCATGGAATGAAGTTGTCCATCAAAATCAGCATAACGAACCCGATGAAACCGAGCACGAATAGGCCGATTCCGCAAATAATCGAAGTTTGCTTGAACTCTTGAGGAGTTGGTTTACGGGCCATACGAATGATACGCGCCCAACTACCGCGAGAAATCTTACGGAATTGCGCCTCAATAGCATCTTGCTTGTCCTGGACCTTGTCCTCAAAGGAGCGTTTCTGGTCATTTTCATCTGACATGGTTCCACCTCAGGGGGTCATGGCGACTTATGGCCCTCATTTAACCTCAACGGTACAAGAGGTGGCCAATTATCGACTGATTCAAAGCACACCCGCGCCTCGATAACCCCATGGCGGCAAGAGACCCATATCAGGTTCTCGGTGTATCGCGAGGAGCAAGTGATGCTGAAATAAAGAAGGCTTTTCGCAAACTTGCTCGCCAATATCACCCCGACAGAAACGAAGGTTCTGCAAGTGCAGAAGCCCGTTTCAAAGAAGTTCAAGCCGCCTATGACGCAATAGGAACTGCAGAAGCTCGTCGCAAGCACGAGCAAGAACAGATGTTCTCCGGTTTTGGTGCCGGAGGCGGTAATCCGTTTGGTGGAATGGGCGGTTTTGGCGGTATGGGCGGTATGGAAGAAGTACTCTCACAGATGTTTGGCAGCGGCATGGCTGGCCCACATCAACAACGTTCCTCTCCTCGCCCGCCTCAAGAGCGAGGCCATAATGCTACAGCGTGGCTCGATTTAACCCCCGAAGAAGCAAAGAGTGGTGGCTCATTCAATCTAACCTATACTCAATTGATCCCTGGCAGCCACGGTAGTATTGACCGTAAGCGTCGCACATTGAAAATCACCGTAAAGGCAAACGCAAAGCACGGTAAGGAGATTCGTATCAAAGACCAAGGTCACGGTCATCCTCAGGGAATTAATGGTGACCTGATAGTCAAAATTCGAGTTGACCCTGGAGAGGGCTGCAGATGGGATGGAGATAGAATCGTCAAGGAGGTAGAAGTCCCATTTTCCACTCTGGCATTAGGTGGAAAGGTCACTGTTACTCTACCTGATGGAGTGAAGGGAAAAATCACCATACCTCCATTATCTCAAGTCGGCGACCGTCAAAGAGTCAAAGGTATCGATATCGAATTCATACTCTGTGAAATCGATGAATTGGACGAATTCCAATCTGATGCCTTAGAAGCGCTTCGAGACGTTGGCCTGTGAATTAGCTGATATCCATAATCAACAAAATCGTGATGGTACTACAACGATTAGAGCAAATGCGGGGGGCAGGATTTGAACCTGCGAACCAATAAGGAATGGGACCTAAACCCACCGCCGTTGACCAAGCTGGGCGACCCCCGCGCAGACCTGCGTTACATATCACACACATGAATACAACTGTTCAATAACAAGAAGTTTGGAGGCTGATTTATGGCGAACTTTGAGGATGTGTCCAATTTCTTGGTTCCTCATAGGAAAAAGGTGCATATCGCCATATTTGTACTCACAATATTGATGATTCCTGGAGTTCTGAAAGCACTCGAACCCATCGATATGGAATCATATGATATGGAATCACCAGAACTAACTGCAGAGAGAATCATCAACGAAGAGTTCACGACAACTGAAATTATCCTTGGATTTGTTGTTAGCGTTAGAGACCCTGGAGAAATTGGCACTACACCTGTTCCTGTGCCATTACTTGATGATGGGACACCTGATTGGTCAGAATTCGCGCAAGCGAATGAAATTGTACATGCTGGTGAAAAATGGCAAGGTATCACCCAAACAGATGGCGGGATTCTCAATCTAACTATACTTCGAGAAATAGATGCCAAACATGAGATAATCAGAAACCATGAACTTGGCAATTACATGAAACCATTCATCAATGATGTAACGGGTTTACAAACAGGTGGTGTAATGAGCCTAGGAGATATTTTTAGAGGATTTATGGCCAATGAATCAATACTGACTCAGCCTACCATGACGCTTGCAGGAACTGAGCCTCCAGCGACAAATTGGTATGATTGCGGAACACTAGAATGTCTAGAATTCGATGATGAAAACCTAACACAAGCGCACATTGACTTGGCTGCAAATAGAATGGCGATGTCAAATGGATCGGCATTTTTGAGGTGGTTATCACTTGATAGAGGATTTGTAGGTGCTGAAGAAAACACTGGTATTGTTGGTGGCCCAATAGGTGGTTCTCTGAATGTTGATGGTACTTGGAAAAACGCTCAGCCCGGCCCTGGACGATGGTCTGCATCCGCTTCATGGCTACTTGTTCAACTGGATAGAGCGGCATTAGAAGAAGCTGGTTGGACTAACGTTTGGAAGGATGCTCATTCTGAAACGGGATTCAAAAATACAGATGATGGCTTAGTTATCGGTGGTTACAGATTACATGGAATTGAGTTGGTTCTTCATCCACCTAACTACACTTCTGAATATTGTCTAACCCTCGAATCTCCTTGCTCATTAGAATGGTCGATGATGGACTTAGAAGGTCATCTTCGCAGCCATGACAATCATTCCCTTACACTGCTGGTTGGACAAGCGGTAAATGTTGAGGTTAACAGAGAGTTACAAAATTCTGGAGGATTAATCTTTGCGATGGGTGCTGTCATCATTTTCCTACTATATGCTTCTTTGAGAAGATGGTCAGATGTTGCAATTGTAACGATGGCTTTGGGAGGTGCGTTGATGTGGATGCAAGGAATGATTGGCCATGCAGCATCCTTGTTTAGTTGGTTTGGAATCGATCTTATTTCGCGCTCACAATTCTCAAATCTATTGCCGATTCTAGTTTTGGCGTTAGGTATCGATGATTCCTTACACGCTTTACATCGTTACAAAGAAGAAAGGAATCTTGGTAAGACTGCTACCGAGGCTGGAACGATTACTGTCAATCGTGTTGGCCGAGCAATCATGCTTACTTCCTTGACCACAATGGCTGCATTCTCTGCTAATTTATTCAGTGATGTTGCAGCACTGAGATCATTCGGTATCGAGGCTGCCTTAGGAGTTCTAGCAGCATTCTTGTTGACCGGCATATGGGCTCCTTTAGTAAGAATTTCATTTGATGAATGGTTGGAGAAGCGTGGGAAAAATACTACCCCAAAAACCAATCACAGATTTGTTAACAAAGACAGATTACAAAGTGTTGCAATTCAATCTGGAACAGGAAATAGACCGATTATTATCGCAAGCCTTTGTCTGATTCTAACAATACCAGCAGCTTGGGGAATGGTGCAATTGGAAGGTGACTTTGCTGTTGATGACTTCCTAGACGAGGATTCTGATTTCGCATTAGGTGTGGGGATTGTAAACGAAAGGTTCTCCGATGAAGGTGAGCCCGC
>CAZEXE010000014.1:0-10672 GCA_964516645.1 uncultured Candidatus Poseidoniales archaeon | reverse complement strand
TTCCCAACTATGGGCCCCGGAATTGAAGAGATAAAACGTGACTTGAGTCCACTGTTGAACTTGTCAAGTGGAACTTGGGAAGAGTCTGGAGAAAGCGAAGAGGATAAGCCACTTACTTGGGTTATGCTAACTGGAAAACCCATTACTCGATTTATTGCTAGTGATAAAATGCAATCTGAAATGCAATCATCTCTATTCTTGGGCTCTCTATTCGTTCTTATTACATTGTCAATCGGCTTCCGCTCGGTTAAACAGGCATTGGTTTCATTGACCCCGATTTTGTTAGTTGTCGTTTGGCTATACGGCTTGATTTACGCTTTTGGATATTCGTTGAATATCGTTACGGTAACTATTGCAACGATATCACTTGGAGTGGGTATTGATTATTGTATTCACGTTACTGAAAGGTATCGAGAAGAAAAAGAAAAAGGAAAAAACCACCGTCAAGCATTGCACGGTGTCGGTGGTGCCTGCGCATTAGCTCTTGTTGGCTCAGCAGTCTCAGATGTTGCAGGATTCGCAATAATCGCAACCTCTTCTATGGGACTTTTCAACACCTTTGGATTGTTTTCAGCGATGATGATTATGCTATCACTCATCGCTTCGATGGTAATCACGACTGCTGCATTAGGATTCTTGCACCAAGGGGTTGCATCAACTCAAGAAGAGTAGTCAAATCCAGTCTTTGCGACGGAACCAAGTTAACATTAGCAAACTGAAAATGGCCATACCGGCCATAATTGTCCAGAATCCTCCGATCTCATCCAGTTCGGCAGGAAGTTCGGTATTCATTCCAAAGATGCCTGCAATCAAGGTTAATGGCAACATGATTGCTCCGATAATGGTTAGGGTAGTCATCACTTCAGTCAGTTTTGCATTAGAGCGGGCAAGGCTCATGTTTACATGTGAAAGATAGGTGTCTCTCGTGCTGGTTGCTCCAGCAGAATAAGCCGCGCATCGCTTTACCAGAGTATTGGATAATTGCTGTAAATCAGTAAAGAAAACCAAACATGATTCGTTGATTAATCTCTCACCAGGTTTTAGCAATCTAAGACAGGCCGATTGTAACGATTCGATTGATTTGGTTGCTTCACGCAATAATCTCTTCAAGTCGTGAAGTCCTTCTAGTAAGCCATCATATGCTCTTGATGGATCGAAAACTCGGTACTCTAAATCATCTAACCTATTCGAGTATTCGGAAAGAATAGGCGTCCAATCATCAGCGATTGAATCCAATAACTCATACAACAAGAAATCCACTCCGATTGCGATTTCATCATCATCAGCAGTCTTCAGACGACGGCTGAAAACATCCAATGCAGGAATTCTAGTTCCGCGAACTGTGATCATCATATTGTCTCGAAGGATAATCGCAATTGGCTCAGTATCCAATCGGTTATCGGCATCTCTCGCCCTAACAACAACGAAACGATGTCCATCAAAACGCTGGACAGTGTCGCTTGCATGACCAAAAATATCCTCGATTGCCAATTCATCAATTCCAATGCCCTCAAGCCATTCCTTGATTTCATCATCCGGCTTCAAAATATCAAGCCAAGCAGTTCCCTTGCCCTCTACAGAAGCCTCAAGCCCACCTAGTGTGAACTCTGACGAAGCAATTACGCCTGCGCCGGTAGTCTGCAGTCGCAGTTCAGCCATATCTCTAAGTCTCAACCGTTATTCATATGCATTTGGGACTTACTCAGATTCGTCAATACGCTTTCTGTTACTAATTCCACTCATCACATGACGCTCTTCTACCTCTGCCAATTTGGATTTCAAGCGCCATGACAAAAACCATACAGCCGAAATAATTCCAACAATGTTTAGAATCCAAACCCAAAGTGGAATATCCATTTTTTCACCTCAAATTGGTGGCAATATATCGATATCAACATCGCCAGTAGGGACTCCAATGCATCCAAGCCTGGCCCCTTCTGCTACAATCTCTTCATCAAGACCAGGAGTTAGGGGGTCGGGTAGACTAACCTGTCCGGACAATAATGTGACCATACAGGAGCCGCAATTTCCGCTGGTGCAATTGGTAGGAATTTCTACATTGGCTGCATATGCATGTTCAACCAAGGATTTGCCAGGGATTTCTTTGATTTGGCCCAGTAATTTCGCACCGCGAAGGAAGCGTATGAGGCCCATAAGAGCACCTCATCAGTCTTCCCAACTCGACCATCGTCCTGTCTGCTTGTTGAAGTAAAGTCCAGCCTTCTTCATCCACTTGTTGAACTTGGTTGCGCCAGCACCGGTACGCAAGATGAAATCTTCACGGTCTTCTTGGGCCTGAATGTATCCTTTAGCAGCCAATGTTTGGTCAATCCAATCATCGATGCTCATCAATCCACTAGTCAATGCAGATTCCTCGGCAGCTTGTGTCATGGTATCTGCATCTGCGCCGGTTTGTTTCAATTCATCCTGTACCAATTGATTGATTGTAGCAAAGTCTTGTGAAGCAGGCTTAGGGGGAATTGGGTTTCTTGGACGTGCATCTGGGTCGATTGCAACTCGGCCACCGTTTTCCATAATATGGTCAACCGCAATAGAAAGCCCAGGAGCGAATGGCGTTTCGCACTCCCAACAGATGAATGACCAATTAGCAGAGTCGTCAGGATTTCTACTTGTGCGCGGGTCCATTTCTTCACCGCATTCAGGGCAGGCATGAAGAATTAATGTAGGAACAATTTTCCTGCGGAAGTCTACAATGTCTTGCGGAGTTCCTTCCAGTTCAAGCATTTCGTGGTCACGCGCAGCTTCAAGGCCACGAGTTTCCAACTGGTCACGAATCTTCACCTTCTGGTCATCCTTACCTTCATCATGCAAGTTGTTTTCCAGTTTGACAATTAGTTCGACCGTCTTTCCAAGTCGGTTCATTACTAACTTCTTAGCACGGAAGGCTTCGACCTTTGCCAGTTTCAGTCTCTCCTTTTGCTCAGCTAATTCAGCGAGTACATCCTTTTGCTTGCGCTTGAATTTCAATTCTTCAATCTTGCTTTCCGGCTTGCGCTCAGGTGCAAGAACTTTGGAAAGGAATCTTTCCTTTCCGTGAGATTGAGGACCTGCTGTAATGATATCAAGAACGCCTTCAGCGATATCTGGCTTCAATCCATAATTTTCAATCAATTGTGACTTGTCAATCTTTTTTAGATCTCCAATCTTGATTCCAGCATCCGCTAATTGCATTGCTGTAGTCTCGTCGATTCCTCGACGAAGTAGAGCCAGATATGTGTCCTTCTTTGCCATGTGCACCCCTCCGACGGGACAGGCCGAGCCGGCGGTTAGATGTCAACCCATCGCCTCACGGGCTTCTTCGAGAAGCCGTGATAATTCGAGCCAATCTTCAATTTCTAAATCTTCAGGCCGCTCGTCCAAGAAATCGCAATCGATGTACTGCAAGGCATCTCGATATGCTTTTGCGTGCCATCCGCTAACTCTAGAGATTCGTTTTGGTGCTATTGAGAGGGTGTTTCGCAGTTTTTTTCGCCTTTGAGCGAAAGCTTGCCGAATCAATAACTTAGCAAGTTTGGAATTCTTTGGAGGTTCTTTGCGTTTCATTGTCACTAAGCGAGAATGAACTTGAGGGGATGGCGTGAAACAATGAGGTCCAACTCTCATCTCAAATGTACAATCCCAATCGAGCATTGTACACATTCCCAAACTACCTCTATCGCTCTCCCATTCGACAACTAGCCGTTCTGCAAATTCTTCTTGCACTAGAATAACAACATGTTCAATCGAATGAGTTCGAGTAATGATATCGATTAATGGCGAAGAAATTTGGTAAGGAATATTGGCAACTACTTTGTTTGCCTGTGGCCATTTTTCCTCAAGCGCATCACCTTGAATCAAATCGAGATTAGGAAATGTATCTTTCAGAAATTCACACACTTCTGAATCGAGTTCAATCGATGTCAACATACAACCAGCCTCAAGCAGTCTTTCGGTCAATACACCCGGACCTGGGCCTATTTCGATAACATGATCTTCAGACGAAATTTCGGCAAGCCTCATCGTCTCATCTAGCACTTCTTCATTGTTCAAAAAATGCTGACCTAAGGCCTTGACGTTATCCTTGCGCATACGCAAACGGTCAATCAGAACTCGGGCTCCATGGCCCATAGTAATCACTCCTCCTGACGCAAAAGCAAATCCAGTAACCGTGGTTCTAATCCACGGTCTTCGATTTCAGCAACGAAACGCTTTGCAAGAAGTTCTGCGCCATTAATGTTGCAATCCTCATTCAATTGAGTGAAATTTTCCCAGCCGACGCGTCCACGGCTAGCAACCATATCCATCGCCTTCTTATTTCCAACACCTGACAACAACTCAAATGCATGCATCTTCAAGGAAAGATTTCCCGCCCTGTTAAAGAATTGTTGAATGAACACATCTGGTGAGTCTTCGATGATTTGTTGAATCACAATTGGCAATTCTTGAGATGCAGCGTTTGACAAGTCGCGAATTCTAGCGAATCCTAAAACGTCCTGAACCACTTCCCTTTGAGCATGGTCGATACCCATGTAGATTCGAGCACCTGCCATTTGCACATCAGCACTAGGTTTTGGTCGCATTCGAATAACATGCAATGCGGGTTCAGTCACCACTACGATTGCTGCACCTGCTTCAGGATGGTCGATAACTCGACACCATTCCACCTTCAACAATGGATCGGGTCTGTCGCGTGAATCCCTACGTTGCCCGCCGCGATGGTCATTACGCATAGTGATCACCGGTCGTCGGTACTATTTATTCAACACCAACATGTTGGCGGACAATGTCAAGAACTGCAGTCACATCTCCGCCTTCAATAGAGATACGACGGCTAGCGATTACAGCACGTACATCGTCTTCATGCATTGGCATCAATTCTGCTAGTTTAGCTGCCAATTCTGGATACTTCTGGAACAACTCAATCTCCATGATTGCATTAAAGATGTCAGAGAATACCTTTGGATCGGTAGGATAGCCATTGCGGTTGTTACTGGCTGCCCATTCAGCGTGTTGTAGAGCGGCCTTCTGCTCATATGTCAAGAAACCTCGACGGCCTTGAGCGTCAAGAAGTAGATCTCTGACCGATGCAAAATCTGTGAATGTACCTTCTTCATCCATGATTATCACTCCAGTGGTCGAAGGTGCTCCGGACGCGCTACAACGGTCTTTTTCATGTTGCCGTCCTTTACTGCAACAACCCAAGCCTTGCCTTGGCGTCCCTGAATGAATCCAGTTCTTCCTTGGAATCTACGATGAGGCATTCCCATCTGTTGACTACCATCCAAAACGATGGCAACACGGTCGCCCTCAGCGTACTCGTGCATGATGCGACTAATGCTCACACGACCCCTTTCATGGCGTCCGCGACGTAGAATACTTCGAGTGCCTTGGCGCTGCCCTTTGGATCGCTTCATCGTAATCGCATCCTGCTTCTCGTGTCATTAGACCATTCGAAGCAACCTGCCGACCTACCCGACCCATATAAGCACCGCGACGCGCTCAATCAGCATGAATATCGGCTACATCAAGCCATTCGACTGAACATTTGGCCTTGATTAGAGAAGCGATTGATGGCTGAGTTCTTCCACTATCACCGTGTACTGTTTCTTTCACATAAGTCCCTGATTCACATCTTAGACTAAATTCTGCAATCACATTGCCCTCATCATCGATCTCAATAGACGGATTGGAGGTTTCAAGGACCTTTCTTTTTCTTATTTTGTCAGCACGGCGGTGTGCTACCCTCTCCGGAGTGCGTTGAGCCAAAGTACATCCCTGTAGATTTTTCATTACCTCTATGATGTATTCCTTATCAGGAATAGGCAATGTTTCTTCTTTGAATGACAAAAGTCTCTCGATTAATACATCCTTAGTTCCACTCTTGGCCAAGCCTTTCTGTTCACACAATTCAACCAATTCAGATTTCTTTAGTGATGAAAAATCAATTTCTTTTTCAGGCTCTTCTTTGCGTTTCTTTCGATGATGATTTTTTCTTCGACGATTTCTATCCTTGTTATTACTCGGAATTTCCATTAATTGGGTGATTTTGTCTAATTCCGATTGAGTAATCGGCTCAATCTTGTAACGAATTGTGTAAGACTTCTCAGCAGGTGTGTCCTTTACTCTGACAACCTCGCTTCGATTAGAATTTCTCAAATCTGAAACTTCGATTCTTCCATTTGCAAAGTTTTTGATGGCACCAAGCATATTGTTAACTCCTACATTGCGCTTGAATGGTTTCTTCAATTCGATTACGAAAGGCCGACCACGGCCTAGGCATCTTACATCGATATCTTCCCTGCCCATGCCATGGAAGGCATGTTCTTCGCTACCAAATAAATCGAGTAATGGATTTCCAATCAGTCCCTGGACAGATGATTTGTATTGCAATCCTGTATGATCACATTTTTCACAACTACGGCCTTTACATGCACGACATGGCCACTTAGTCTGTGGGATTCCTCTCTCTAATTTCCTGTATCTGCCATACACATAATGTGAACGAATATCGAGTTCGACGGTCAATGTTAAGACGTCGATTAATGCTAGAATCTCCGGTTTTTCAACCACGAGATTTTGACCAGAACCCAAATCGCTAAGTTGTCGAGCGACCTCTTCCACAAGACTAGATTTTAGTGGGGCAGAACCACCTGCACCGAACCTCTTACGAAGGTGATCTTCTGCTTCGGTTTGATCTTTAGGGATACGTGCACCAAGTTGAAGCCTAGAGCATTCTCTCTCTCCAATCGCTTCTTTGATCAATTCTGCAAGAAGCGGAGCCTCATCGAATAGATTCTCACAAAATGGACACAATGGAGATTCCTGCCTTGCTTGTGCCATAGAAGAATCGTTTTCAACCACATTAGCGCGAATCTCTGTTCCAGATTCCAGATTCGATTGTTCAAATCGCTTCTTTCCTCCAACTCGTCCCAAGCAATGATTGCAGCAACCCAGTCTTACCAAATGTTTGAGACCTGCGGGTTTAGGGGCTGCTGGGATTTCTTCTTCCCCGGTATCGAGTTGAAGATTCTCTTCATTCCAATCGGGTTCTACAGTGATTTCAGCCTCTTGCCCCTCTTCATCCCAAAGTGAATAATCGGTTGACCCAAAACCTGCATTAGCATATGACATCCAGTCTTCTTCTTCGCCAGGATTATCTTTTGAAGCATCCTTGTCTGACATAATATCACCATTCCAAGAGGGGCCAACCCCGTACTGGAACAAAGGTGGCGAACCACCACCCCCTCAAAACTCCTTCCTATGATAATGGGATTATTCAAGAACCATGGACGCACATGCTGAAGCATGGCGGGCGAGGCTGTAGAGGTGGGGCAATTTGTGGCTCTGGCTCGAAGTGCTCTAGTCAATGAGCCATACCTGACTAATGCAGCAATTATTGGTGAGTTAACCAAGTTCACTTTGGCTCGTTCTGGGCATACTTATTTTACTCTCACAGATAGTAAAGGTTCAATCGATTGTGTCTTGTTTGGAGGTAATGATTCGTTCATCGCTCAAGAGATTAAAGAGGGGATGAAGTTAGTTGCACTAGGAGGTATTGATGTTTATGTTAAGACAGGAAGAATGCAATTCAAAGCTTCCAGAGTTCAACCGGTGAAAAGCATCGGTGAGTTAGAAAAGGCTCGTCAGGAACTAATCCAAAAATGGCGAGAAGATGGAACCATGGATAGGCCCAGATTGCCTATCCCGCTCATTCCAAAGCGCTTGCACATCATCACTGGTGCTGAAAGCGCAGCATTGGCCGATATGGAGCGATTAATCGCAGACCGATGGTCTAATTTTTCCTATACAGTGATCCCCGTTTTAGTTCAGGGTAATGATGCTCCTAGCCAGATTATACAAGCGATAAAATACGCTCAAAAAAATGCTGACTTAATCATCGTAGGAAGAGGAGGAGGTTCTCCTGAAGACCTATGGTCATTCAATCTAGAATCGGTGTGTCAAGCGATGATTGATTGCTCTGTTCCAGTGGTTAGTGCGGTAGGCCATGAATCAGATTACATGGTCAGCGACATGATTGCTGATGTTAGAGCATCAACTCCATCAAATGCTATTGAAAGGGTCATTCCAATCAAGGAAGAATTGGTTGCAATCATTGCTCAAGCACAAGACCGTCTTGACTTTGCATTAGACAAATTATTTACTCGCCACAATGAAAAAATTTCAAACTTTATTCTCAGATTGAGTGCAGCGCCAATGCGTGGAGTTTCTAATGCTAAATTGAGGCAATCACAATTGTCAGGTCGTATGACTTCTGCGATTGAGAAGTTCTTCATGCTAGAGAAAAATCGACTTACTGGGTTTGATTCAATTATTACTTCTACAAACCCAACTAGAGTCTTAGAAAGAGGTTATTCAATGACGATTGATGACAAAGGCGACCCAGTTACCAGCATCGTCGGATTGAAACAGGGGGACCCTCTCACAGTGGTATTGAAGGACGGGCAAGTACAAACAGAGGTGAAATGATGAGTTATTCTGAAGCGATGAAAAGATTGGAAGAAATTGTGGCTTCACTTGAAGCAGGTGGAACTGACCTCGAAGAAACTCTGAAACTGTTTGAAGAAGGTTCCAAACTCCTAAAATCCTGTCAAGAAGAACTCGCTGAAGCAGAAGGAAAAATCGAGAAATTACGTCTGGAGGATGTTGAGTGAGTCGAAAACACGCGGCCCTACAAAGAAAGATTGTACGCCTAGCTGCAGAGTGGAGCGACCCCCATGATGAGTTACCTTGGGCGAAGAGAGATATTGTCCAAAACATCGATGTTGCAGAAGATGGAGAAGTCACAATCACAGTCAAACCTAGCAGACCACACTGTCCTTGTTGCCTCCTTGACTTAGATAACTTCAGAGGCAAATTATTGCAAACTAAAGGAGTAACTTTTGCTACCCTAAATGTGGTAGGAGTTCCTGCAAGTGAACGCTGGACTCGAGTTCTTAATCGTTGATTTGGTAATCTCTATCAGACATAAGCCCCGATTAGACTAACCACTATCATTAGAGGAAGAACAATCATTGGAAGTAGTGGAATCGATTCTGTATAGCCTCTAAACTTAGGGCCTGCAACCGTTGCAAGAAACAGTGCAAAACCAACAGCAGATGCCGTTAACAAAGCAGCCATAGATGCAGAATCATCCATTGTAAAACTGCAAATTAAATTGACTGCTGACATTGCAAGAACTCCACCTCCTACAGCCATGCGCAAAGCATTCATTTCTCCTAGAGCGCTTTCAGGCGCTTCTTTACCAAAAATAGTCTCGTTGAATCCTTTTGGATCAATGTTCATTTTTATTCCAATAAATAGAGCCATAACTCCAACTATCTGCATGGCAATTGCTTCGTCCATAGTAGGTTGTTTCCTGATGAGTATATAGTGGAAACTCAATTTAAATTGGATTAACTTTACATTTCGACGGTGAATATTTTTATTGGAACTGATTTTTCTTAGAATTTGAATTGATTGCAAACGAAGATTTTTGAAGAAGCAAATTGTAGTAATCTCGTGGAAGAAGAATGGAATGACCAAGCGCAAAGCGAAAAAGAAGGTCCAGCATTAATTACCCAAGTACTACTAATCCTAGGAGTTAGTACCATGGTAATGGTGTTCTTCCTAGGGATGTAATCATTCCCACTTATCCCATTCATTAGTTGTTTGATTTCTGTAAAACCAAACTCCACTTCCTGTAGGGTGCTCGAGATACTCGTGGCCATCGTCAGAACTTATTCGCCCTGTAATATTTCTATCTGGAATTGATGGTAAAGGTGCTTGAGTCGGCTTAGATTCGAAAACATCTGCACTCATTGCCAATTCTTGTTCAAGTAATTCTGTTCTTTCTTCCACATCAGTCGTTTCAACCAAACCAAAGTAAGCTTCACTATTTGCAATGCTTGCAATCTGTTCTGGATTCATGTATTGAATATCGTCAAGTAATGTCAAGATTTTCTCTCGAGTGTTTTTCTTGATTTCATTATTCATGTATCTTCCAGTCAAATCTGCTCGTAATTTTTCAAACTCCTCAGCCAATATTGATGTATCATAATAATACGCTTGTACAAGGGATTGAAGGTATGTTAGTTCCTTGATTTCTTCTTTTGAAAGTTTATTTGAGCGACGTAATACCTGAACCCATCTAAAGGCATCCGGCAGTAAGCCCGCAACTAAGTTGGTTTGCAATAAGGTAAGAAGTGCAAGTATAATTGCTCCAAACCCAACTGTTTGAGTAACGGTTTCAGAATCTCCAGAAAACAGTGAATCTAGGAATGTCTCGTCCTCTGATTCTGATTCGGATTCTGATTCTGTTTCTTCTTCTTCGATTACGGCTGAACCATTTACTTCATCGTATTGATCTGCTATGCCATCACCATCTCCATCCGGGCAACCAAAGATTCCATCTGCTGTTGAGTTACCTGAAACTGTAGGGCAATGGTCAGCTAATTCTGCACCCTCAACAAACTCCCCGGGGAAATCGATCACGCGTGTAGAGTTCCAAGATGAGTTGCCCCAATTGTCACCATATCCATCGCCATCTGTATCTGCCCATTGCGTAGATAAATTCGTGAATAAATCGGGATTGTTTCCTGACTGGTTGTCTCCGTATCTATCGCCGTCCAAGTCCATCCATTGTGTTGCATCGTTAGGGAATGAATCATTTAAG
>CAZEXE010000013.1:0-37646 GCA_964516645.1 uncultured Candidatus Poseidoniales archaeon | reverse complement strand
CCATCAACCGCTTTGATGAAGCCGTCACCAAGATCACTGTGAACCTTGTATGCTAACGCTTTAGCCTCGATTCCATTTGGAACTACAAATGCATCAGGCAATATTCTGCCTTCACTATCCTTCCAAGCAGTCTCATCAGCAACTGGGTAAACCACAACATGGTCAAGAGCATCGAATAGGACGCCTGAGAGCAATTCTGCAACTCCCGTCCCGCCCGATTCTGCTAACTTTTCCTTCATCGAAGAAAGGGCATTTAATTGTGCAGAATTCAATTTGGATTCATCCACTATCTCAAAGGAATCACTACCTGAAGAATATGAAATCATTCCACCAGAATCCGCTCTGCGCAATGCTAATTCCATGTCCGCCATTGTTGGCTGAATAATGCCATTAGCATCAATAGCATTCCAAGGAGTGCCTTTTGCAGAATCTGCCTTGTTTGCTGCAATGTGTATTGGGAACAATTGGCATCTTAGGTGCAAGGCCAATGAACGGACTTTCTCTTCTGGCCACATCCATGGAGTATCAAGGCCCCCCCATTGGTTTCTAAATCCATCTAAGGCTTGCAATACATGGGATAGTGAAGCACCGAGACCAGTAAATCTCTCATGCAAAAACGTACTCAAACCCTTGTCGCCTTCCGCTTGGACTCTGCGTGAACCACGTGACCAACCATCATCTAGAATGCCATAAATCCATGAATCTAATTCCTCGGTTAGAAACAAAGTCTCCTCTCTCAAAGCAGATTCAACGTCCTCTACTGCTGCAATCGGATTGCCTTCAATATCGGTTAGACCTGCTGCATCGACTACCTGAATCAATGCATCACAATTTGCTAAATCTGACAAGAATGCATTTCCTCTTCCTCGACCTTCTGCAGCACCAGGAACTAAGCCAGCCACATCAACCAAGAATGTAGGGACAAGGCGAATATGGCCAATGCAACTACCGGTTCTTGGCTCGCAGATACTACCTCGTCTATGATCATCATCACCTGCTGGCTCTAGGCGCCCATCGCTCTCTAAGCGCTGTCGCAAGTCCTTGCAAGGGCATGCTTTCGGAGCTGCGATGAACGCAACACCAACGTTTGCTTCAATTGTACAAAATGGATAGTTTGCAATATCGACTTTAGCCAATGTTGCAGCACTGAAGTATGTCGATTTGCCAACGTTTGGCTTGCCTACCAAACCGATGCGCATTCCATCACGCCTGAGTGATTCTCTCAATCAGGTCTGCCTTTGTACCGCTGGTTTTCAGACCCATTGACTTGGCAACATCAACTAATTCTGCCTTCTTCATTTTCTTCAATTCTGCTTCAGATGGAGCATCGCTGGAATCTTCTGCTTCCTCTTCTGCTTCCTCTTCTGCTTCCTCTTCTTCGTAAGGTATGAATTCAATTCCCAAAGTGTTTCGAATGTTCAATAGTGCAATGTCCAATTCTGGAAGGTTGATTCTTCCATCAGAATTAATGTCCATTATTTTGACCAACTTCTCAACATCCCAAGGAGGAAGATCTGCGATGTCTGCAACTCGTAGAGCGTTTGCAAACTCGAACATATCCATCTCTCCAGAATCGTCCACATCTGCCCAAGCAAAGAATTGTGCAGTGGTGGTTCCTCTGCCGCAAAGCCACTTTGTTAGAGTAACCATATCTTCATCGAAATTGACTGGGAATTCATCTACCTCATCATTGTGAAGGTCTGCAGATACTTCAATCACCGAAGAGCCGATTGCACCATCTTCTTCTGATTCTCCAATTACTAGAGTTGTATCGACGCCCACTCCTCGGCCAAATAGTGCTCTAATCGAAGTTGTGCCTTCAACCAAATTGTAGGTTGAAATGTCACTAGTGCTTCCTGTACTAGATGAGATGGCATTGCCAAATAGCAAAGTCTTCACAACACAGTTTCCTGCAATAATGAATCCAATAACAACACCATAGAAAGCAAATGCACCTGTTAATGCAAATCCGGAAAGACTGGAAGATACATCATCAACTCCTGCTTCAACCAAGGAGTTCTCAGACCAATCGCCCATCAGGAATAAGATTGTAGAAAGTAGACCGCCACCGACAACTAACCAAGATGCCATTCCAGCAGAACCTGTTAGTGACTTACCTGCTGCCAATGGATAAGAATGGAATAACGCTGCTAAGGCGAAAAGTCCACCGATTACATACAGGTAAGATGAGTTAACTGTATCTGCAACATTTCCTAGGCTACCGTCTCCTACCATTACATTCAATCCAGTGAAGTACCCCAATAGAGCGAAAATTGGTAGCAGAATTGCTGCGCCAGCAGCAGCGGTTGCACCTGGACTATCAACTACTGCACCAGCATTACCACGAATAGTCGCAAGCATGTTAGTAGATGCTGCCAATACTGGCATGAGTCCCAAAGTAACTAGAATCGCTCCGACGGATTGTGTGAAAGAATCTGCATGGCCGGACTCCGCTAGGAAAAACGGTGGCACGGTTACGAAAAGAAGGAACATCGAAGCTTTGGTTAGACTACCTGACCAAATTGGTTGGCCCGTAACATGGGACAAGACGTGGTATCCTACACCAAACATTAGTGCTAGTGGAACCCATCCGGATGCCATTATCTCAGCTACCCAAACAGTCCCAGTGCAGCCTAGTGCTTCACCAATAACCACAGCAAATCTACTGAATAGTAGAGTGAACAAGCCCAAAATCAAGAACCAAGATGGTACAGAAATTGGGGAGTTGCCCCGGTTACCCATTGTAATCAATGAATTCACTAATAGGCTCAATACCAGCATTCCAGAAATCAATCCGTAAAGAGCAGCCTCTGCTACTCCATATGTCACATAGTCCCAGTGGTCAAGAACACAGAGAATCAAGCCAACCAATACTTGTGCAGTCCAAGCCATAGCAATCATCGAAGCATTCGCTTCGCTTGCTAGTTTCGAACCAGTAGTACGAGTATGTGCAACCAACATTCCACCGATTAGAATTGCGAAGATTGCTGTGGTCATTGTTACCTCATTGAAGTATGCAAGAGCACTGCCATCGTCATATGACCAACCGATGTTGGAAAGAGAATCCAAAGCGGTAGGATCATAATTGTGCCAAGCGGAAAGGAAACCTCCAATTCCGGCAAGAATTAACCAGAACACGCCTGTTTGCATCCAGGTTTTAGCACCGCAGCCTTCCCTTTCTTGGAACATATCGGTTGCAGGCCCTGCGGCTTTGGTTAACAGGAACATACCGAATTGACGCAAAGGTTTGCTCATGTCGCCGAATCCTTTCTGCATGTAGTGTGTAAACAGCAATAGAGATACCAGTAAGATTGCAGATGTTGTAAATGCCTCTGACATGATGATTCCCCCTTAGTCCGAAAGGACGCCTCCAATCATATTAGCAACGATTAATCCGCAGCCGACGAAAATACCGAGTAAGTAGTACCAAATTCCTGAACCCCCAAGGTTATCCATGAATGGAATGATTTCACTAATGACTGGAACATTATCCCATCCGAAAATATTACTGAACATTGCGATTAAGCCTACTAAACCTATGCTCATTATTACAAGGATTACTCGAGAAGTAGACGGTTCTGCTGCTCCTTGGGATACATCGGGTAGTATGGCGTTATTTGTCATTTCATCACCTTGACCCCGTAGGGGTCATTTACGCCACCTATGGCACGGTCATAAACATTGACCAGCGAAATATTATGGCGAGCGAAGATGCAATAGTGCATTTCCTCTGCGATTTTTGCCGGAGCCAAGTGGAATTGGCATCTCTCTATCCAACTCGATTTCGCATTGCCAAACCTGCTTACAATCACAATCTAGGCCATCGAGTTCATGGATATCTCCACTGACTGAATATCTCTCGATTGCAGCAACAACGTCCCCGTCGCAAGCACCGCAATTATGGGCGCCACGGACTTTTCCGCCAGCGGTTGGGTGAATGATTAGGCGACTGACTTGATCTGAGGCGCCATTGCCAGAATTGGTTGGGTGAATATCGTAGTGTACATCTTGAATCAATTGTATTAGTGACCAAAGCCACGGGGGACGATATTCGTTAGCTCTAAACAATCTGTCAATAACTGTGCCATTCTGAATATTCATCGGATTCACACTTATTTCGTCACTTCTTTGTGCAACATCTCTAATCCATTTTGAGCCATGGGCCAAAGCATCTCCTTCGCTCATAAATGGTGGCTTGAACATAAGATAGGTCTTGATTCTCAATCCGAATTTTGCCAAATTTTCTACTGCCTTATCCCAACTCTTCGTACTGAATCCTTTGTTAACATGGAATCTCAACACTTCATCGTCATAGGCCTCAAGGCCGATTGCAACTGAGAATTTGGGATTAATTTTTGTCGCCCATTCCAACTTCTTAGTTGTGAGTTGTTCGGTTCGGCTTTCAACAACCAATTCCTTTCCCATCTCATGACAATCTCTCAACACTCTTTCTTGGAAATCTACCGGAATTTCTCTATCTTCAAGTAAACTTCCTGAAGTGTATACTTTGACCATTCCCATAGATTCAAAATCATCGAATTTTGCCAATGATTTCTCCCATTGAGCATGTAAATCTTCACTGGTTACATCGTCCCTTGTATCGTTAAAATAACCACAGAATGTACAACCACTCGACCACCACCAATGACATCCTTTGGTACGCAATATCACGGTTAGAGCGGTTGTAGGCGTCCCATCTGCCAATGTTTCTGGAGTGTAATATACAGTTGCGGGGTCCTTTGCATCCCAAGAATGCTTTCTCTCTTGAGCCCACGGGGTATTTGCTGGCGCCTTGACCAAGTCGTGGATTCGAGCCGGACGTTTGTCCGATTCGCCAACCATGGTCAACTTACCATTCGCCATGAATGGGCGTCCCGCTTCGCGTGTTTGAACCTCACGCTAGTCGAAACATGTCGAAAAGAAGGTCACAAGCCGATGTTCATACTCGGTGGTTTTTGTCAACATCATAGTTACATGTTCGTCGCTCTTCAATTCGTCACCAAAATCGTATTTGATTCCTGAATCCTCAATCCAGCACTCAACATTTTCACCGGAGTTTATTCCATTTTCTTGTGCAAGTTTACACATCGATTGTCCGTGATGAACACGTACACGTGTGTCGCTTTCTCCGTGTACTACGTACATGTGGCGGTCCCCAATATTCTCTGCTGCAGCCAATGGAGAATGCTTGGTTAAATCTTCACCAGTGATGATTTTTCCAGCAAAAATTCCTGCTCCGCCTAAGAATGTAGGTAGCCCTTGAAACGCTAGTTCTTCTTCGATAATTTTCCCCATATCAGAAAATCCAGAATCAAGCCAGGCGGCTTCAAATCTATCATCTAAAGAAAATGCAATCGCTGCTGTTCCTGAACCCATCGAATTGCCAAACAACCCAATTCTTCCTTCTGTAGCATTTTGCTCAGCAATCAACCAATCGTGGATTGCTACCACATCTCTCCATTCTTTTTGGCCTGCAGAAACCCTATCATCTTCGATAGATGATTGACCGTGGTCTCTTAAATCGAATACTGCTACATTGAAGCCCGCATTAACCAACATACCTGCTGGCATCAATATATTCCCGCCTGATTTGCATCCTCTGATACCATGAACAAAAATAATCCATGGCATCGATTCGTTTTGATTATAATACCATGTTGAAAGCCAAAGATCTTCATCAGGGACTTCAACCATTGCTGAAGAGTAAGATGGCCAAAAATATTCATCCATGCCATCCATAATATCATCACTAATATTCTCTTGATACACCGCTTCTTTGAGAGGAGTTTCATCTCTAAGGTGTGAGAAAGATTCGGGAGTGTTGTGGTCAAAGTTACCCCAGCAATCGGTATTTGTGTGGGCCACGATATCGTAAACTGCCTCACCTGCTTTGAAATATCCATACGGAAGTAATAGAATGATTACAAGAAAAATCGGCATAATCTCTCTGCGCATCATTCCACCTCACGATACAATATTGTGGACCCGGCTTTGACAAATTCGCCCTTGGGATGTGTTTTGTCTCCATCCTCAGCGCTGATTACACAAGGGTTGAATTTGGCTGCCGGAACTCGTACATCGACCCTGCTTCCGAGTCGAATCATTCCAAACCGCTCTCCTCTGCGCATTACATCGCCTTCTGTTTTCCAAGGAATGATTGTACGTGCTAATGCGCCTGAAATTTGCATTACTTCGATGATTAGCCCGTCTTCACGCTGGAATAATGTTCGAACTCTCTCATTGTATTCGCTCTCTTTGCGATAGGCTGCTAGGAAGGGTCCTCTTTTCCGACCTTTGCCGGTTCGGTGCTCCATTCTGATAATGTTACCAGCAATTGGGGAGCGATTCACATGAACATCTAGAGGTGACATGAATACGGCAATTCTCCAAACATCTGTATCTGATTCTTCGCCTTTAGGTACGGCTTCAAAGCGTTGCTCTGTGGAGAATGATAGAATATTTTCACACGGTTCAGGATGCCAAGTGCCAGTATGCTCATCCTCATCAGCCCCATCCATTTCTTCTTTGGATGGTCTTCGACCAGTTGCTCTCTCTCTTTTTGCAAACATTACATGGCCATCTGCTGGGGATACGATTATTCCCTCGTCTCTTGGAATTGGACGGTCTGGATCTCGCCAGAAATTAGCAAAAAATGCTGCTAACATCAGCAATAATATTCCTAGGCCTGGTGCTAATCCATGTAATGGATCAACAAACCAACCCACCAAAATAAAGCCAGTTCCCATCAATGCTGGAGTGATTACAGGCAGGAGTCCGCCTCTGGCCAAGAAAGCCAAATTGCCTCACCTACTGGTCTTCCTGTGAGTTTTCAGAATTTCTCCAAACGACATCCGGTTCCTTGGTATCGTCTTCCGAAGACTCTTCTGCAGGTGCATCCTTTGCTACGAAATCTACAGCTGCTGCACCTAATTCTGATCCCTTTAGATACTTGTTTCCATCCATATCATAGGATTTTGCGAACTCGATGAATGCATCACGGTCAGTGATTCCGTTCTTTTCCATAACTCCGGTAAGAACTGATTCTGACCAGTTCCACTCGTCATCCTCAGTCTCTTCAGCACCATCATCTTCGCTCGGTGCTGGTGTTTTTGCAGCCTCAGCAGATTCGATTTCTGTTGCTTCTTCTAGAGTCATTTCTGCAGCTCGGGCTTCAACCATCTCGTCCATTCTCTCGCTAATTGCTCTACCCATGTGTTGTGATTGGCGCTCTGCTTCTGCAGCAGCCTCAATCATCTCATAACGGCGCTTGATTGCTTTGTTGAGATCTTCGAATAGTGACATGTGTTCCATATACCAATCGTCTCTTGTCTGTAATTCAACGACCGCTAAGCGCAAATCGTTATCCAACTCTTCTGCAATCGAGAATACTTTTCCAAGTCGATCTTTCTCACGAGTGAATTTCTCTTCCATCTTTTGTAATTCAGGTTCGAGGTGCTCGACCTGCTTACCAGATTTGCTTGCCTTCATTTCAAGGTCGCGAATTCTAGCATCCTTTTCGGTTAATAGAGCCTCAAGGCTTTCTTTTTCGATTTCGCGCTCAACAATTTCTTTCTCAAGGACTTCGACTTCAGCCTTAGTATCTCTCAACTCGGCTTCTTGCTGCTCGTAAGCCGCATACAACTTGAGTAAACGGTCTGTTTCTTCCTCAAGTTTCTCTGTGAGTTCTTTGATTTGAGTTTCTGGAGTGATGGTTCCGGCATCGGACATTTCTCTCACCTAAGGCTACGCCTTCCCCTCTACCCACATTGGTCCTACATATCAAGCCGACGCTTCATAGAAGCCCGAAATATCGTATCTATCAATTATTGTATCGCATCGGTTGCTGCGACTAATTCTCTAGCAATACTAGTCTCTCCCATGGAATGACCGGCATCTGCAACCATCACCAATTTGCTATTTGGAAGGGCTTTGTGCAATTGCCATGCACTACGTGCAGGGCAAACCATATCATATCGCCCCTGAACAATAGTGGTGGGTATGTCTTTGATAATTGAAGCATGATTGAGAATGTATGCCTCTTCAACAAAAATTGCGTTGATAAAATAGTGGCATTCGATTCTTGCGAATGCAACTGCGAAATCCAAATCTTCGGCTTTGTCAAGATATTCTGGATCTGGGAATAATCGACTTGTCGCCATTTCCCATCGAGTCCATTCTCTGGCAGCAGCCCTCCTAATATCTGCATCTTCGCTGATTAATCTAGAATAATATGCCTTGATTAAATCCCCTTGTTCTTCAATTGGAATGTGGTCTCTGTATGAATCAAATGCGTCTGGGAAAACATGGCTAGCTCCATCTTGATAAAACCAATGAAGTTCGCTCTTTCTACACATGAAAATTCCACGAAGAACGAGGCTTAGGGCTCGAGTAGGATAATTTTGTGCATAAATTAAGGACAAGGTTGAGCCCCATGAACCACCAAATACATGCCACTTGTCAATCTCTAAATGTTCACGCAACATTTCCAAATCTGAGACAGATGCTTGGGTATTATTGTCTTCGAGTTCAGCATATGGAGTTGATTGCCCACATCCGCGCTGGTCGAATTGAATGATATCGAATTTTAATGGATTGAAGTACTGCCGATATGAGGGCTGGCTGCCACCGCCTGGCCCTCCATGAATCACAATCACGGGAATCCCATTTGGATTACCACTTCTCTCCCATGCGATAGTATGTAATTTCGTGACCTGAAGAAAGCCTGTTGTGTGCGCTTCTATTTTGGGATAGAGTACATCATCTATGCTTTGCGAAGAGGCATGCATAAATTGGGCAAAGAAACCTAGAACATGTTCCTTTCGATAGATGCATACGCTTTTCGGGGGCTTTGTTTTGCAACAAAATATGGAGAAAAAGGCAGCGACCGATGTATTCTCACAGTGGGCATTAATCGGTAAAGACGAAGGTATGGAAAGAGGACACGCTGCTTCGGTGAAAACAATGTTAGAACTTGCTCTATCAATGACCAAATCCAATTTTTCAGCAATCGATTTAGGATGCGGAAATGGATGGGTAACTAGAATGCTGAGCAGTTTAGGAGCGAGCCATAGTGAAGGAGTAGATGGCGCCCTTGAGATGATAAAGAAGGCTCAAGAAAAGGATTCCTCGCACAAATATTCACATGGATTATTGCCTGAATGGAGACCAGAACGAAAATTCGATTTAGTCCACACAATGGAATTTCTCTACTATCTTGACAACCCTGCTGAAATGATTTCAATCATACATGACGAATGGCTAGAAAATGAAGGTGTTCTGGTTGCTGGAGTAGATCACTATCTCGAGCATGAAGAATCTCTCTCTTGGCCAGATCATGTTGGTGTTCACATGACTACAATGTCAATTCAACAGTGGGAGAATGCAATGGAAAACGCTGGATTCAGGGATATAGAAATTCACCAAGTAGCAGCAAAAGAAGGGTTTCCTGGCACGCTGGTTATGCTGGGCCGAGTTGCTCGCCAATAGGGCCGCAAAGTTTGATTGTGCCGCGATAAAAGGGACATGTTTTGCAGGTTGATTCTTGAGCCATTGGGAGCCGAGAAGGAGGTTGGGCTCCTTCACCTGCTGCTGCGATTTCTCCTGACCATTCAACCAATGATAGCAAATCGATTCGAGCTTGTTTGAAATCGTCATCTCTCATCCTAATCATTCTACCAGATGCAGACACTTGTATTGCTGGGGCCAAAATGTTCCTTCTCTCGCTTTCCGGCCTAGATTTCTCTCCAATTTCCAAAGCCAGACTATACAGGGCTAATTGTAAGCGATGTTCAGCAATAATTTCTTCTTCTGCAGGAGTTGTTGCGTAAGGAGAATCCTTGTCAGTAACTGTTTGTAGGTCATTTCCTTCAAGAGGATTGGACGGGTTGAATCCGCTGAGACAATGTTTGGTCTTCGCATCAACAACCTGTAACCAGCCTTGTCCAGATTCATCCCTGAGAGCAAGAACCAAATCTGCTCTGCCGTTGAAAATCACACTTATTTTTTCTATCAATGATGTAATTTCCTCACCTCGAGGAGTCCATGTTGTTCGGTGCAAAGAATTCGGTTCGTGTTCAAGGGCCAAATAAAATGGCAACTCTGTTCTCAGCCCCTCAACAGTGAATCCATCAAATACTTCACCTGCAACCAATTTTCCTAAGGCGCCTTCTCTAGCTAAGCGACCCAAATGAAGCAGACGTAACTTTGTTCTTTCAGTAACTTCAGATTCGATGATTGTGGATTGGGCCATTACTTCATCAATAGTTTTCTTATCGGTTAAATTGTCATTTTGATGTTGTGTCCACATCGCATCTAAATCTTCGATTCCGGAACCTGGATTTGCCAATCCTATCTCCAATAAACGATGGAAGAGAGAACCAAATTCGGTGGCACTCGGCCAGTATTGTTCTTCTGAATTATCAGCGACTAAATCCAATCTCTCTGCGTGCCAATTTAATTTTGATGAAAGCCAGTGACGACGATTACAAGCCCATGCACTATCTAGGCCGTGGGAGGTCATTGGAACTGAGTATGAAATCTTGCGCGGTTCTGTTGATTCTTTCTCTTCAGTAGGGTTTTGTGCCAATTCTACTCTTTGTCTCCATGATTCTACTAATGAGGATGCAGGTTTTTCCTCAAAACAATTTGGATGATGGAAAATTGAAATCCCAGTGACACAATTTGAACCTAGATGTGCTTCTTGAAGAAGATTGCCAGGGTCTAAGGTGAGGGTTTTTCCGGTTTGATCCAGTCCCCCTTCAGACCAACTACAACCTTCTTCGCCAGCCTGAATACTAGCATATGCCAATCCATCGAGGAACATGTAACCCATGTTCTGTCTACCTTTTCCTCGCTTGAGGGTGATTTGTCCTTGTGAATTTAGAGAAGCTCCGCTTCCAGGGGCTCCCGCCAAAATCAAGCGGTCTCTTGCTCTGGTCAAGGCGACGTAGAATTGTCGTCGTCTCTCTGCTCTTTGTTGACCATCATCGAATAAGTGAGCAAGAGTCCATAGGCCACTTTGAGGTTTGCTTATTCCCCTCCAAGGGTGGATTCTACCTGCAATAATATCTGGTGTTACTAACACGTTTTCTGAAGATGAAAATGTAGAATCTCTAGTACCTGTAGCAAAAATATCGTATGCGACAACAACCGGTGCTTCTAAGCCCTTAGAACCATGGATTGTCAAAATTTGAACCGCTCCCCCTGAACCTGGGGAACTGCTCTTTGGTCCATCTTTGTCCAAATCTGATAAATCTCTCAGGCGACCAAAAACTAAGGCAGCGTCTCCACCGACTCGCTTAGCGATTCTATCATACAATGATAGCCAATTCTCAATATCTTGCCTTTCGCCTTCTCTTGGATATGCGTATAACAGATCAGAATGGTCTATTACTACATCTATCGCCTGTCTTACCTTACCGTTTTGAGTAAAATAACTCAGGCGATTCAGGAGAGATTTTACCTCATCACTTGGTGCTGCTTGGGCCAAGGAATCTAGTTGATTTCCTTCACTAGAAGCGAGATGGGAGATTATTTCTGAATCGCTCATTCCAACGATTACAGACCGAGCAACAGCCAATGCAGCACTCTTGTCATAAGGTGAAGTTAATAGCCACAATAACGACATCAAAGTTTGTACTGCTGGCCTGAACATTAGCAAGCCTTGCTTGCCCGCCATAGCAGGAACTCCGTGTTCATCAAGGGCTTTAATCAACAAAGGAACTCTAGCATGCGATGAAACAAGAATCATGATATCTTCAGGTCTGTAAACTTGTGATTCGGTTACATCGACCCATGATTCGCTCTGTGCGTTGTATACTCGCGCTAGACTACCGTTTAGTAATGCTGCAATTCTTTTTGCTAACAAGTTTGCACACAATTCTCTGTCATCTGAACCATCATACTGGAATGGGTCAATTGCAACCTCCATATCGAGTGGACGCATGCCGCTACCTGTTCTAGCAGGAACAATCCATTCTAACCGCGACACTCTCTCTGATTCGCGTGCAGGATTCAGGTCTTGAGCTTCGGCATGCCAAGGGCCAGGGAGCAAGTGGTGTCTATCAGAAAATGTATCTTGGAAAATCACATTCATCGTATTCATCAACCGAGGGAGTGTTCGGTGATTTGTCGACATCTCGATGTGGCCTTCTCGACGGCGATGTAATGATTCAGAGGTAATTTCTTCTCCTTCATCATCAAGGCGGAATGATATCCACTCTTCCCTATTTGCATCTTGGCCAACCAATTCGCTTGAACGGACAAAGGTGGTCGAATCGCCTGCTTCTCCCGGTATTGGGCGTGGGTCTTTTGCTGCATCTGGATTTCGTAACGAGTCGGTTCGATTTTCCATAGTCGCTTCTTCTCTGTTCATCTCACAAATCGCAGCAACCGCTCGGCGCATTACGGTAACTTCCGCTTGACGGAACCGATATATCGACTGCTTCATATCACCTACAATACAGATTGTTGGATCCCATTGTGATGCAGGTGGTTCTGGTTCGCCTTCCTCCAATTTCCTGCGTCCCCAAAGCCTTGCAAGCAGACGGAAATGTTGCGGGTTTGTATCTTGATACTCATCGATAATGTATGCACGATATTGCCTTCGCAAATCTCGTAATAGACCAATTCTTCGCATTAAGTCGGCATGAACTTCGTCATTTCCATGACTAGCACTTATCGCTCGGAAAAGATGGTCATCTTGCCAAGGTCGCTCGCCCATTGTATCCAAAGCATCAACCACGGTTTGTGGATACCAATTTCGGCAAACTGATGGACATCGGGTCAGCAATAAATCCTCAGCAAGACGATGCATGTCGTCATGATCTCTAACTCCTTCTTGTGTTTTCAATCGCGATAATATTTCTCTAACCCCTGTATGGACAATAAACAAATCTCGAATGACTTGTAATTCCAATTCGGTTGTTAGTCGCATTTCTGAAGAAGGAGGGAGTTGTGGTAAATCGATACCCAAACGAGGAGGATATGCTGTTTGTTCAGGCACCTCTTCTGGGTCGTCAAATAATGGATTCAATAGATGGGAAGATTGGCCTAATACCCGTATCAATAAACCGCGGGAAGTATGTAACATTTCTCGGATTTCAAGAGCATGATTTTGTGCATTTCCAATAATCATGTCTTTGACAACATTGGAAAGAGGGCAGTCCCCTTTGGTCATAATTCCGCCCGGCCAACCTTTCCCGCTTGGCGGACGTGCCCTATACAATGAATTGCAATCTATTTTACTTAAATTTGAGGCGGTAGTAATTGCATGAGCCACAAGCCAAATCCACTGTAATCTCTCTATTTGTTGTGTAGCGTCCAAAGTGCACAAATATTGCACATAGCGATAACGAGTCATTCCTGTAATTACATCTGCTCCAATCACGAATTGTGCACCGCTATCCAACCAAGCATCGCACCATTGAATGACATGCTCTCTAAACTCAAGATACCAATCGTCTATGAAATCAGAAATCGGTGCTAAGAATAATTGATTCAAAGAGTCCGCTTCTAAGCCCTGTAAATCAGCCACTTCCAATCTTCTTGCTGCTTCTTCAACGAATAATGAACGCTTCAACATTCCTTTGACAACTGTAGAAGACGAATTTTGCCCTCCCAATAATACTGACAATCTATCTCTTGATTCAAGGAAGGATTCGATATCGCCAGACATTCCCGCTTCAATTCCATCTATTCCTCTCTGTAACCTCCATGCGGTTCTAATTGCTTCATCACGCAGGAAAACTGCTCCGTCTTCATCCACTTGGTCGCTCGCTGGATCTTCACATACCAACCCCATCCAAGGTGAAACGATTGAAGAGAGGAATGCGTCAATAGTGGAAATCGGTGCATCATCAATCAGCGATAACAACATCGCAACATCGCCTTGGTTTCTCAAACGTGAATCATGTACTCCATCAATATCATCAGTCCCGGGAGGTTGTGCTCTCAATGAAGCGATTAATCGTCGGATTCTACCTTTTAATTCTGCAGCTGCTTTTCTTGTAAATGTGATTGCAACAGTCTCTGTTGGAAGCAAACCAGGCCAATCACTTAACGATGTTCTCTCTCTAGATGGACATCTGATTGCACCCATTCCTTGTAATGGAATTCTTGGCGCTGATGGTAGTAGTCTAGTTGCTCGCTGGTCGCTTGAGAGTAAATGTTGCAAGTATCGACTTGCCATCACTGTCGTCTTACCAGTACCCGCTCCTGCATCTATTGCAATATGGCGATTTATGTCAAGTCCAAGACTCTGAGAGCGATTGAAATTAATCATTACCAACCACCTCGCTTCGCGCTCGGACATGCTTCAATAATTGGGCAATAATCACACAATTTCGAAGGTTCAGGATGAATATTACCTGCTTCAGCATTTTCGATTACTCGAAGTGCAGTAGTGATTCTCTCTCTCATCCATGCCCTAAATGGATTGGAGTTTTCATCCTTGGAATCTCCAGGTAGTCGGTAATGTTCGTGAGTATCTTTGCCTACAATTCCAACCATCATCTGTGAACATTGCTCGAAAAATTCAGGGTCGATTTCCAAATACTGTTGCGTTTGATTCCCAACCTGTGTTGCGCCTACGCCAATGACTCTGTCCCCTGGGTTTGCAACTTCCCAAGCACGAGCGTAAAGTGCCAATTGCAATTCGTGGAAAATACCCTTGAGGTGTCTATCCTTTTCTCCTGTATCCTTTGTTCCATCTAGGGATTTGATGTCTCTAAGAATAATCAATCGCTTTGAGGCAGGGGGATTTTTTGTATCGAAATCTAATGGGATGACTTCTGTGGCACTCGAATCTAAACTATCTTCCAACAATAATTGGTCGACCCTATCGATTCTGCCACGCAACAAGAAAGAAGTCGACGATTCAGGAAGGCCAAGTCGAACTTGAGAGACGCTATCACTGGTTAACTCCCATTCGGATGCGATTGGGGCGACATCGGTTAACAAGAAATCGCTCTCAATCATCCTTCCAATTCTGCCACCAATCGTAATCGGTGTGCCTTGTTTTAACCATTCATTCCATTCATTCGGAGTGACGCCAATTAGATCACGACAGCGATGGGCTGAGATCCCATCTTCTCTGCGCATCCAAGTTGCATTTTCTGCTAATGTCTGAAGTGCGACTCCCCACGCTTGGTCGAGATTGCCAATTTTGCCATCGATTAATGCTACTGGATTAGAGGCAATTTCTCCCTCGTCAATTCCATGTGCACGAAGGATTGCTTCCTCAACTTGGTGGATTATGTCCCCTCGAGTTGTAGGTGCGAGATCTTCTTTGAGATTGTCTCCTTTGCCAAGATACATATGTCGCTCGAACCATGCTCTACGAGGACATTCTAACCATGATTGTAATCTTCCTTGGGACCAAATTTTAGGAAGATTTAGTTTGATTGTGTCCCTTCCCGTAATCTTGTCTAGATTCTCGATAAGAGTTGAAGGAGGGCGAATTGGTCTTGAGTCAACAGGGAGCCCCAGTCCCTTTTTGGACATAATTCCAAGATGTGGCCAAACATCCGATGCCCGTGCATTTGCAGGCTTGCTTTTGGTAGGAATTAGATTTAGATCCGCTGATTGAATTCTATTTGCTGCTTCGCTAAAAGAGTGGACTTGGTGAATCGCAAGATGGTCTCCGGTTCTTCGACGGGAAAACTGATCGTCTAGAATTTCTGTTTCTGCTGCAACTAAAAGCGATTTTGGATTTAGTGGAGTGAACGAAGGATTCCGAGATTCTATTGAAGAAATCCCTGCTCGCTGAATTCTGTCCCGATGTAATCTCCCACTACGATGAGTTCTAACCCCGTTTGTAGTAGACTCCATTGAAATGACTCTATACACTAATTTTGATTCTCCATCGATAATTTTCCAATCCCATGACCTGTCTTCAGTTTCTGGGTGCCATGATGTTGAATCTAGGTATGGTGGAGCAAAATTTAGGGATTCTAATCCTCCTTCTTGAGAGATGTCACTGAACCATTCATCCAATGGGCCAGCAAGTTCAATCCCTTCTTCAATGCTTGAATCTATAATCAAAACATTTGATGCACAATTCAAAAAATGCCTGAGGTGATGCCTAGCTATTCTTAATGGCTCGTCGGGCCTATGCAAGCCTATTTTCATTCGGTTTGCTTCATCTAACCAAGGAATTTGAGGTGGGCGCATAGACCAAGTTTCCGCATCTATTCCACACAAGATGATGTGTTTCGCTTCAAGACCATATGCTTGTGATGGTGACAAAATTTTGACACCCTTATCTCCTGCACGAATACTAGGAATTTCTGCATAAGAGGAAAGTACCTCTAATACTTCACAGAAATCATCTGCTGCAAACTCTATTTTTTCATTTTGAAGACGGGATATAGATGCGATAAAATGTTGCAAGCCGGGTAATGAATTCACCAATAATTCGTCCCTAGAGCTAAGAATATCCCAGTCAATTTGCTCCATACATGAGTTAATCCAGCCTACAACATTGCTAGGCTGGGAAGGTAACGGTAGTATCTCTCCTGAAGAGCACCCAGTGATGCTTTGTGAAGCAACCTCTTGGTCCGCTAGTGGAATTATTGGATGCATCCATTTTGCAATACAGGCCAGCCACCATTGACACTCCTCTAACTCGCGTCTTCTTTGGTCTGGGTTTACTCCAGGTCGTGGACTGGCTTGTGAAAGTGTGTAGTACCATCTTCGAAGTGCCCCTCTTCCACCCAGTAAATGGAACCCTCGAGCAATTTCTGACAATATGCCTGGGTGTAATCTAGGCTTCCAATCCTCCTGAGAGGGATGTTGTAGATCTAGGATTGGCCAATTCATTGGTAACTCAATTTGCGACCACATGTCGCTTAATCTGGATAATGACCAGGCCTCTTCTCCGCGAGACAATTTTGCAAATGAGAGGATTCTTGCTACAGCACTACTATCGCTAACCTTAGTTGCAGGAAGATTCAATTGGAATCCCATCGATTCCAAGTGTGGCCTCAACTGTTGTTTCAATCCATCAGCATCGCCACTGACAACTATGATGTCTCCTTCTAATTGTTGTAAAACGTCTGCTAAGGCCAAATGGATATGCTCATTTAATTCACACATTAAATGATAAATTTCACGACCTTTCTCTTCCCCTACCAATGTTGACCAATTCGAGGGGGTGCTTGGTGCCCAAACATCGTGTAATGGAATCCATTCTGGCAAATCAGAATTACTTCTAATCGGTGCAATATCTTCGATATATTCACCATGGAAACCAAGTCGGTGCGAACCTGGGTTTACCAATTGGTGTATGCCTGTGAATCTTGATATTTCTTGAAAAATTGCCAATTCAATTTCACTGATTCCTGAGGGGTGGTCAAGCATAATTATCCCTTCAACATCGGAAATTGTAAACGGGGCTTGCTCGCACTCTCTAAGCGCTTCCCAAACTGTTCTTTCCAAACGATATGGATGGGTTGCTTGCATCTTTGACTCCATTGACTTCAACACTTTATCGCAAGATTTTGCACCTGGGTCGTCTTCCCAATCCCATGGCCTTCGTAATTTACTCAATTCATGATAGAGAGTAAGCAAACGACGGCTTCGTGAACGAGACCAGCGATGATTTGGATTTGACAGTAATAGAGGGAAACCGTGATCTGCTGCAGTGAGGGATAATGCACGATGGGTTTTCTCAAACAATACGCCATCGTCTTCCATTAAGACGGGCAATCTAAGGTCTAGATGAAGAATCCCAATCAGCCTCTTTATCGTAAGGTGATGAGTGGTGTCGATGGAATTACCATCTCCCCGTTCGTGTAGATTTTCAATAGTTTGTTTGCGACATTCTTCGCTTGGATGAATTATCATAAGACGTCGGCCTTTCAATAATGAGGCAAATAGCCAATCTGGCATAGCACGACCTGAAGGTATAGCCTCCATAGAAAGGCTGGTCGATGCTACATCATGTTCGGTCATCATAGAAAGGTCCGCCAACGGACCAACTCGGTGACGGTGGTTCTTGAACCCACGCCTAAAACTTGGGGTAGAACCATTGAAAGTGGAGGAAAGTCTCGCCAAATTATGCGAGGGCGAGTTATTCTCATTGCACTAATCCTTGGAATCTCTACATTGCCATCTTCTCAAGGTGGTAGTCCAGAGACTTTAGATGATGTTGGTTCTGTATTTGGCGGGGTTTATTTGGATGCAAATGCATCTGGAAATGCGACCAGTAGTCTTTCTGATCTACCTGCAATAATCGAAGATTACACAGCTACATGGTGCACCAATTGTGTTGATGTTGAACACGCACTAGATGATATCGAGGGTGAAAATCACATGCAGCAGTACCATTTCCACAGATTTATTGGAGAAAATGAGGACCCTCTGGGCTCTCAAGAAGGAGATGACAGATGGATTGAAAGGTATGAACAGAGGTTGCCTCCAACTGTAATTTTCAACGGAACTATAATGCAAATCGGAAGTGTTCCAACCGAAGGAAATAGCCTGCAAGACGATTACAATTTGAATTTACAAACCCCCCTCAACCTAGGGACTGGTTCATCTTCACTTGCATTGATTGTTGAAAATAATTCCAACCCAATAGCTACTTGGAATTTGGCTGTCGATATGTCAAATTTCCCTAATGGCAGTGAAATCAAATCTTCACTATGGATTGTTGAAGTTCTAGCATACTTCCCTGATGGAGGTAACCAAGAAGAATATTATCACAAGAGTGTAAGAGCAATTGTAGAATTAGGTAATGCTACAACTGGTTCAATGGAAGTCTCACTTCCAACAGCATATGATGGGGACGACTTGCAAGTTCACTTGATTCACGAAGTAATTCTACCAGAACCGGTAGATGAGACACCTGAAGACCCTGAGCCTGAGATATTGAAAGATGAGGAGAAGAAAGGCTTGCCTAGTATTGGTTTAATCGCAGTGCTTGCAATCACAATGTTTGCAGCAATTACTGTGCAGCGAAGGCAGCTATGATTCTCTCAACGTCCTCATCGGTAATGTGCAAATGAATTGCAACTCTAACTCTATTGTTTGGTAAGTCAAACATATCAACACCATGTTCAGCAAGAGATGTTACAACCTCAGCAGCAGGAATATTGCAGTTAACGTACACCAAATTAGATTGAACTGCGTCTAAGTCAACGCTGAAATTATCCATTGCATTAATCGCTTCAGCAACCCTTCTTGCTCGAACGTGATCTTCTGCCAAGCGTTCGACATGGTGGTCTAAAGCATGCAAACCTGCAGCAGCAAGAACGCCTGCTTGTCTCCATCCTCCACCGAACATTTTACGCCAGCGATGCGCTTGATTGATGAACTCTTGAGAGCCGACTAAAATCGAGCCGACTGGAGCGCCCAATCCCTTTGAGAGGCATATTGAAACCGAATCATAATCTCTACACATTCTTGCAACATCTACTCCGGTTGCAATTGAAGCATTGAAAATTCTAGCTCCATCGACATGTGTTGCACAACCACTCGCTTTGGCTACTGCTGCAATTTCATCAAGTGTTTCTTGGGTATAACAGGCTCCGCCACCAAGGTTGGATGTATTCTCGACACAGACAAGTGAGCCATCGGGATAGTGAGAGCCTGAACCTTCTGCTTTACGAATTGCATTCTTGACTTGGTCTGCAGTCATCAATCCACCTTTACCTTCGACAAGCGATACTGAAGCCCCGCAAAGTGCGGCATATCCTCCGCCCTCATACTTGTAGATGTGAGCGGTCTTCTCACAAACGATTTCATCACCGGGAACAGTATGAGTGCGAAGTGCAATCGCATTAGCCATAGTTCCACTAGCAACGAATAATGCCGCTTCTTTTCCGAACATCTTTGCGACTCTATTCTGTAACTCAATAACCGTTGGGTCATCACCTAGAACATCGTCACCAACCTCTGCTTTCTCCATCACTGCACGCATAGCCGCAGTGGGCTGAGTAACCGTGTCGCTGCGCACATCGACACGGTCAGATGGGTACTCGCGCATGAACAGTCCAAGCCGCTTTCACTCAAAGCAGTTTCAGGTCACTAGTGATGGCGTCCACAGCTGAGCGCGGTGCAGGACCTATGCCTAGAACTGTGACGGTTCCTGGAGGAATTTCGGTGTGGCCTGCATCTTTGATTAGCGAACATACTAGGCTGCCTTCCAAGGCTTTGGCATACAGTTGCCGAAGATGTGATTCATCTTCTGCGCGAACCACAATTTTTCGGGCACCAACATTGTTCCAGCGTTCGTACAATCGTGCTGATTTTTTCTTAGATTTCATAGCACAATCTACAGCAGCATGAGCACATTGCGCGGCTAGTTTGCCCTTGGATAATTTCAAGTCATCACGGGTCACTAGGACCATTGTAACTTCATCAAGCGGAGATGACATCGGCCTCACCACTAGTGATTGGGTCCTCTATGTGAGCGGCCTCTTCATACAACAAATTCGCTAACCAAGGAGCGATCCAAATTGCACTAACGATACTAGCAAGTGCGTGTAGTGCATCGAATGGTAACCCATTCAATAGGTAGATTCCAAATCCTGCCAAGGTTGTACCGCTGGTAATAATCGACAATGAAACCCACCAATCAAACAATACAGATGCAAAGATGGCCGTAACAATTAGTCGCTTCATCACCACCTCATTATTGATTATCAGATTCAATCTAGAGCCCGTAAATGCAACCACTGCCCAGCCACTTGCTTGGAATAAGGTCCACCAGCCATGTGACAAAATTAGATTGGAAATCAAAGTTGCCAGCACTGCAAATGCCATTCCTCTGCGAGCGCCTAGAGTGGCTCCCATTACTAGACACATTACAGTTAGAGGTTGCACATTAGGAAAGGGTTCCAACAATATTCGGCTTGCTGCTGCTGCAGCAGTGATACTTGTGAGAACCAAAATTTCTCGCCTTGCTGAATGGGTAGGGCGGCACAAAAGGAAGAATGAAATCGTAATCAATACTATGTTGATTACAAGCATTTCAACAGGCCCGAGAACTGGCCCGTGCACTCCGTCAGTCAGTACCATGAACATAGGTGGAGGGATTCAAGACTTGAACTTCACGCTGGTGACCAGCGTACAACTGCGACTTCGCCGACCTCTGCTGAAGAGATTCCAACCTGTGATCTCTCGCCGTCTATTGTAAATTCCCAACCTTCAAACTCATGGCCGTTGAATGAAATAATCATATCTCCAATGGTGAATGGTTCTTTCTCAATTTCAATTCCAAGTTGTATTGCAGCATTATCTGTCAATTGCTCAACATTGTAATGGCCCTCAAGCCCACCAATTGCTACTTCACCATCTGGAAGTTCGAAGACTACGACTTGAGTCTCTTTCCATTCATCGGGCCAATCATTATCCCAATCCCCTGGGGCTGTGTCTAAATTATCAACTTCTTTTGACCACATGTCAGATACAGAAGGCATAACGATTATTGCAATAACTAGGAGTAGCAATACTCCCAATTTTACAACCATATCAGTATCACGACGTAATTGGAAAATGATAATCCCAACCGTGAGAGCTAATATCAGTACATGTGCTGGTTCAATTTCGAAAGATGAATCCTCGGAAGTCCACGTATTTGGCCCTTCTACGGCTATTTGTGCTTGTTTAGTAGGGTCCATTACAACCATCAGAACTCCTTCATCATTTCCAAATGCCATCTCCCCATCTGGGCCAAATCCTACTCCTGCAGTAGTGTAAGTATCATGGCTAGTATTGTAAATGACAAGTTCTTGACCAGGATAACCTGTAGCCCAGCCTCCGTCGGGAGAATTATTTGGGAACCAAAATGAAGTGATGCCCGATATTGACTGCGTTGTAATTTCACCATTTGTATGGAAAGGCGTCCTACCTTGGAATGTGCATGAAGAATCACATGTCCACCACATTATGTGGTCACTTGTTCCAAAGAAAATATCGTTTCCAACATCAAGTGGCATTGCTGGAGAGGGGCCTTCCTCTGCCAGTAATTGGCCATCGAGATAAATTCCTGAACCATTCTCTGTTTGTAGGTGAGTTACAATCCCGACATCTGTCTGAATTGGAGCATGGCGAATCATTCCGTCTCCAACGGTAAGATTGGTAACTTCTCCTGTTTTCGAAATGATATTGACAACTCCTTCTTCATTGCCAATCAAGTAACTATCATTGGTTACAGCCACGCCATTTCTCCAACCTAATTGTGGTAAATCAACTCGGAGGTTTTCTTCTCCATCACTCAAGCAAAATCTCGACAATCCTTGCCTTGTTGGAACTACTACATCCTCATCATCAATTGCCAAAAGGCCAGTTATTCCCCAATTCACAACCTCGGTTTGAGCAGACCACACTAGGCTACCGTCCTCTAGGTTTAGAGCAGTGACTCTACCATCTGTCCACCCTGCAATAATCATCTCACTCCAACTACCACACTCTCCCGCACCGGCTTCAATATGCAATAATGGGCTCATATCATGATTGAGAGAGGCGGCATTCTTGAAACGCCAATTTTCTTCTCCGGTGTATAGATCAAATGCGTAGATATGAGGCCTATCTTCACCAGTCCAATATCCAGATGTTCTTACGATTACTTGTTCATCGACGATGATTGGTTTAGTCGAAATATACCCGTTGTCTAAATCGGCTTCCCATGATTCAAAACCTTCAGGTGTTGCAATTGATGATGGAAGCAATATGCAAAATAACAGAGATAATGCAACGAGTGTTCGCTTCATCAAACATGCCTCATTATCACTTCTCGCAATAATGCACTGACCTGTTTTCCATCAGCAGCACCACCACATTCCTTCATCACAATACCCATGAGTGGCCCCATCGCTCCCATGCCTCTCTCTTTGACGAAGTCGAGGCGGTTGGCAACTACCCTTTCTACAATTTCTAGTAAATCTCCAGAGTCGGCAGGCTTCAGGCCTAACTCTTCTGACTTGTCTGCTATTTGTTTCATACTCGGATTTTGGCCTTCAAATTCTTGTAGTAAAGTGGCCATTCCATCTCTTGAAACATGTCCCGCTTCTTTGGTTGCCAATACCAAAGCCATCAATCCAATATTCCCCTCGTTTTCTAACAACATCGTTGCCCATGCTTTTTGTGGTAGCCCTTGGGAATGCGATACAAAATCATCGTCCAGTTCTCTAGACAATAGTTGCTTGAGTTGATCTTGGCTAATATCATACTCTGCGAGTCTCTCTTGGCGCTCTCCTTGAGTCATTGGTAAATTTTCAAGAACTTCTTGCCACTGTTCGCTAGAGATTGATAATGGAGGAATATCTGTTTCTGGATACATTCTAGCTCCACCGGGAAGGGGGCGCATTGGAGTGGTTGTTCCATCTTCGGGAGAGCCTTTTCTAATCACAACATTCCTGACTTCTTGTGGAATTCTATTGAATGCTAGGCGGGCTCTATTAAGGACACTTTCCAATGCTAATTCCGCCTGCCATTGCGGAGCAAGGCACAGAACAAAAGCATCCACTCCGCCCAAAGATTCTCTCGTTGCATCAACAAATTCTTGTTCGATTCCATATGCAGGCAACTCATCTGAATGGTAAACGCCAGCAACTCCTGCAAGTTTGGCTGCACCGGCAAGTTCTCTGCCAAGGCGGGGTAATTGAGCACCAACAGCATCGAGTTCTTTAGTTCCAATCAAACCACTAAATCCAGGTAATGGCAGTGCTAACATTACCGAGTTTAACTCTAAACCTTCCTTTACTCTCTTTGCTTCACAAGTTGTAAATTGAGAAGATACATCTGTCAATTGGAGTGGCAAAATCTTGGATACTTCCTCATCCACAGAAGGTGATTTTTCTCTCCTATCACTGGATAATTCAGGCAGGTTATGCGAAGCCCTAAGTTGGTTTGCTAAGCGATAGAAATGAAGTTGACGAGCCATTTCGCTGCGAATAATTCTTGGAATCCATTCTAAGTCTTGACAACCTTTGATCTCAACTCTATCTCCACACATAATCGAGACATTGAGGTCTTGTCGAATACTGCCCAGGCCTCTGCGAACTCTGCGTGTATCTCTCAATGTTCTACCTAATGCAATTGATGTTTGCTTGGCATGATCTGGTGTCTTCACATCAGGGGCCGTTGCAATTTCGATTAGTGGTATTCCCAATCGGTCTAAGTTCCAAGTTACAACTTCACCATCAGGAGTTAAATCACTATCCAATTTACGCGCACTATCCTCTTCAAGGCATAGAACATCTATTCCAACTGGTCCGCCTTCAGTCTCTAAAACTCCTGCAGTGGCAACCAATGTTGTGCGCTGGAAACCACTGGTGTTGGAGCCATCGACTACTGTTTTTCTCATAGTTTGTAAAAGAGGTACAGGATGTGCATTTAGCATTCCAGAAACCGTTAGTGAAATGTCAAGAGCATCCTCGTCGTGAGGAAGAGGAGGTTGTTCATCGAGTTCGATAAGGCCTGCGTTTGGTGCTTGGCAATATACGAATGAACGGTTTCGACGCTCTTCGAATCTTGCAGCGACATCTACCGCTCCACCCTCGCCACTAGAAGATCTCAATTTACGATTATAACGTGGCCATTCGTCCGGCAAAGTATCAATTGTTATGTCGTGAAGTTCGCCCGGTTGTCGGGAGTGTAATTTCCCTGTTGCTAGTTGTTGGTGGACCTCTATTCCGCACATGAAACCGAGGCCTTCAGGGTCGAGTGATGCAGGATTTGCCACATCGCCCTCCGGTTCCATGTTCTCACCTGTAGTATCTCCTCGATATGAGCGCATCGTTTCATACTGGTTGAAGGGTCTCATATCCGCCCGGACGCATCAATCGGCCATCTCTACATAATGCTTCGATAATATCCTCTGCTGCATCTCGGCTAATCTCCAATCTTCCAGCTTCAGTCAATACATCTGCTAAAGTGACTGTTTCTCCGGTTTCTGCAAAGATTCTACGTACAATTTCGAGAATGGTTCTCTCTCTATTCCTAGTGGTTGCTTTCTTTCCAGACTGTAGGGTGGTTTCATCGAAGTTTTCTCCCATCAATTCGTGCCTCCAGAATCGAGTAAGACGGATTGACCTCTCTGCATCTTCTATGGTCGCTTCTTCGGATAATCTGACTCTTGCTGAAGCTTGCGCCAATCGGTATAATCCTTCGATTGCTCTTGCCGAAATCGAAATAGAATCATGTGACTCACCACCTTTCCTTCTAGTCTCAACATAGAATTCCCGTAGTGCTTTTCGCGCATCATCTGTTAGTCTAGGGTGGATTGTTCGCTTTGCAAGTGCGATATATTTCCTAATCAATTCTCGATTCACAATTCCATGTTCAATGTCGACTTCTTCATAAATTGAAGATTTGGTTGGATCTGCTGCACTTCCTTGGTCAATCAAAATCTCTGGAACCGAGTTTGCTCGATTGCTCATGATATGATTCGCAATCATTGAGTCATGGTCTGCCGCTGGATGGTCGGTCAGTAACCAAATCACATCAAACCTAGAAATTAGAGCGGGTTTGAGATTGATTTGCTGAGTAAACGGAATTTCTGAAACCGCCTGGAATCTTCCTGCCTTGGGGTTAGCAGCAGCAAGAATCGCACATCTTGTCGAAAGAGTGGCATTAATTCCTGCTTTCGAAATCGAAATCCGTTGCTGTTCCATCGCTTCATGCATTGAAGACCTATCATTTTCATTCATCTTGTCGAATTCGTCAATCGCTGCAAGCCCAAGATCGGCTAAAGGAAGGACACCTGCTTCCAAAGTCCAACGACCATCAGCAGCAGAATCTTGAACAGCAGCAGCAGTCAATCCGGCTGCTGAAGCAGACATTCCTGAAGTAAATCGACCACGGGGTGAAATTTGAGCCATGTAAGACAACAATTGTGATTTTGCAACACCGGGGTCTCCCATCAGTAGAATGTGGATGTCTCCACGAAGTCTAGTTCCATCTTTTGCCTTTGATGCAACACCACCGAATAATTGCAGCATTAACGATTCTTTTTGACGAGGCATTCCAAAAATCGATGGAGCGATGGATTTGGTCAATAATTCGTGAATATCATCTCTTCTAGCGAGTTCCTTAATCTCCCTTTCTTCGTCTTCGGAAATCTGAATCTCTTCTAGGGGAATATTCTCCCTTTGAACGCTATGGATTCTCATAAAAATATCAAAAATTGGAGTGTCCTTGCCTGATTTCCGTTGGGATCTTACGAATAACATTCCATTAGCAGTTACCCTGTCTCCAGGATTCAATTGGCCTGCTAAATCGTGTTCAGCGATACATAAAATCCTCTCTGGTTGAACCCCACCACGAAGGTTCTCAGGGGGTTCTTGTAATTCGATAAATTGAGTGTCTATTAGAATAGATTCCTCAACTCGTTGAACGAATTTTGTTTGATTCTTTTTTCTGCCACATCCGCCATCTATTTCGAAACACTCAACCGGTTCAATCAATTCTTGTTCGTTAGGTTGACTAACTCTGCTCGAATGACCACATGCTGCACAAACGAAAGAGCCCTCATATGTTCTAGGGAGAACTTTGCCTATTTTTGTTGCAATCGCATCTACAGAAATCATTGAACCTAAATCTTCACTTCTCAATTGCCTAACTGTGCGATGAGAATCGGGAGGCAATTCAATGATTCTAACAAATGCAATAATACGCGGAGAACCTAGTTCTGCGAGCAATAATCCTAGTGCTTGGTTAGCAGCTTGGGTGTTGTTTTCAGGCTCTTCGATAATCGATAATGCAAAATCTGGATCAAAGGATTCAATCTCTCGATAAGATACCTCTAAAGATTGTACATCTGGCCAAGACACCTCTAGATTATGGATTGCTTCGCTATAATTGTCAAGAAGCAAAGTTCTCCATCTTGCGGGTAGGTCAAATTCTTGGATAGTCATACCGAATCCTCCAACTGGACATCTGAAGCCATTGTCGGCCGCATATAATCATTGAGATTATTCTCTTCTTCCCCTTCATTTCCACTGGAACTAATTCGCATCATTCAACCTCCATCGGCTTCCATTGGAATACCACCAAGCACATTTCCCTGTAGCCCATCGCCTGTTCATGCCCGCGCACTCTTTTGAACCCATCAGAGGAATTTTCGAAAGATTTTCATTTCATTCATCAAATCTTGAAAATCAACTTGGGGACCCTCTCGAAAGAGAAGTTGTCGTTCACATTCCCCCGAACTCACAAGGGCCTATGCCTTGCATCATCTACCTAGCCCCATTTACTGGGACCGGGTTTGCTAGAGCAAATTGGAAGGCGTTTAACGAAACTCTACCCCAAAGGCATGAGAGATTGATACTAGAAGGAAAGATGCCTGCTTCAATTCTTGTAATGCCAGACACTTTCACTAGTTTGGGTGGAAATCAATTCATTGATTCGCAAACAATGGGAAATTGGGGTACATGGCTCAAAGAAGATTTGAGAAATGAATTGAAATCTCGATACGAAATTACTGGGTTTGGACTTGTAGGCAAATCTAGCGGTGGTTACGGAGCCTTGGTAAGAGGGATGTTAGATGATTGCTGGGGTGCGATTGCATGTCACTCTGGTGATTGTGGTTTTGAATTGCTATTTGGAATTGAGATGGCTACAACTCTTACTGAAATAATGCCACATGGTAGTGTGGAACAATTCTTGGAATATGTCAAGCAAAGCCATTCTCTAAAAGGTGATGATTTTCACACCTTGATGATGTTAGCAATGGCGGCAACATATAGTGACGGTACATTACCAGTTGATGAAAATTGTAACTTCGATGACAAAAAATGGGCTGAATGGAAAGCTTGGGACCCACTAACAATGATTGAAGAACATCAGAAATTACCACCTTGTTGGATAGATGTAGGAGATAGTGACCAATACAATATTCAGTATGGGTTAAGACAACTTCACAAAAGATTGACTGAACTAGAAATCGCACATGAGTGGGAAGAGTTCCCTGGTACACATAGTGGAATAGACCACCGGCTTGACCTCTCTCTGCCTTGGATAGCCTCTCAAATTCAATCGGCACCATGATGTGAGGGGCGCGAGTGGCGAGTAATATGGCAGAAGGTCTAGACTACGCCGGTAGTGGCGTAGACATTGATCTTGAAGGGGATGCAGTAGGCGCTCTAGTTGGCGCTTTGTCACATTCGGTAAGAAAGGCTGGAAGCCCCGGAGCCCCAGTAGATTTGCCAGGTGGATTTGGTGGGTTAGTCGAATTTGGTGACAATTATCTCGCTTTAGCAACCGATGGTGTCGGCTCAAAATTATCCATTGCAACCAAGTTGGGACAATGGGCTGGTGTAGGTATCGATTGCATGGCTATGAATGTCAATGATTTGCTCTGTGTAGGTGCTGAACCGATTGCTTTCGTGGATTACATTGCGGTACCAAAACCTGACCCGGAGATTCATGCAGCATTAGGCGCAAGCCTTGCTGAAGCATGCCGAAGAGCAAGAGTAACGCTTGCGGGCGGGGAAACTGCTAGCCTTCCTGGTATAGTAACGGAATTGGATTTGTCTGGTACTGCATTGGGATGGTTACCGAAAGGTGCAGAAATTACTGGTGCTAATTTGAAACAAGGTGATGTTTTGATCGGTCTGCCTTCTTCTGGAGTTCATTCCAACGGCTATTCGCTTGTCAGAAATGTTGTTTCCCACTGTGGTGCAGATTGGAATGATGCGGCACCTTTTGATGTTGAGGCAACTAGAATTGAAAGGTTTGAGGAAGGAGCGATTACTCTTGGTGAAGTCTTCCTAAACCCTACAAGGATTTACTGTAACCCTGTCGTGGATTTAATCCAAGATGGCCCTTGTAATTCAAGTGACATTCATGCCATTTGTCACGTGACAGGCGGAGGGTTATCCAATCTCCTCCGCTTGCATGATTCATTGGGGTGGCATATCAGTAATCCACTACCAGTATTGCCTGAATTCGATTGGATTCAGCAAAATGGTGATGTTAGTGATAGAGAGATGTATCGAACATTCAACATGGGATGTGGGATGATTATTGCCGTGGATTCTAGCGTGGCAGAATCTGTTTGTGAATGGTTATCTCAAAGGATGGAAGGTTGCTCTATTATCGGCGAAGTTATTGACAATGGTAGGAAAGTAACTCACTCAAATCCCGAAGTTGTCTTTGAGCATTATTGAGGTTAGAATATGCAACCTGAAGGCTGGCCGGGTTATATCTGGCTAGAAGGTAGAACGTCCGTTCATCTTAGAGACCATCAAACTCGACCTTCACATATGCCCAGAGGGCCTGCTGCAAAGACTGGAGAAGGATTTCTAAACCCAGCAATGGCTCCTGCTAGAACTCGTTCGGTAATGCTTCTTGCAGACGCCATAGAAAATGATTGGTTGACTCCAAAAGGCAAGACTGTAAGAGTGCTTGATGCTCTATGTGCTACCGGGGTAAGGCCACGCAGATGGCGTAAAGAAGTACCCGGTCAGGACCGTTTGAGAATTACCGCAAATGACCTTGATGTTGATGCTTTGGCTTGGGGCAAGATTTCGCATAAGATACACCCTATTGGTGATGGAATAGATTGGGTGCCAGAACCAAGCAGGTTTGCAACAAAGCAACAAGAAATTGTCGAAGACGGTATTCAATGGGTTAATGGAGATGCAAAGAAATTGATGGTTGAATCACCATTTCAATGGATAGATTTAGACCCGTTCGGTTCACCTGTTGGATTCCTTGATTCGGCAATTCAATCGATCTCAAGGATTGGAGTGCTCGAAGTCACAGCCACTGATACCGCAGCATTGTGTGGTTCAGCAAAAACAAGCGCAGCAAGAAGATATGGTTCTACAGGAATCACCGATTCATACATGCACGATGATGCCACAAGAATTCTACTAGGTGTTATTGCAAGAATTGCTGCCATGCATGACAAGTCGATACACCCTATTTTGTCCTTGTTCGATGGGCATCATGTCCGAGTTAGTGTTCTGCTAAAGCGTTCAAAAGAAATCGCTTCAAATTGGAGTGACCAAATTGGATATCGAATCAGGTCTAAACCATACCATTTCGCATCACAGCCCTCTGGAGAATACTCTGGGCCGATGTGGACAGGACCATTATTCAATGCTGAAATCGCTGGTCGAATGACGGTTGAAAGGGCAATAGAATTGTGTTCTGGAATAGAAGAAGACTATCCTGAAGATTGGAGCGAAATCGATATTGAACACTCACAAAGAGAAATCGAAAGATGCGTAAGACACATTTCAGAATCTGCTGAACTATTATCTGGCGAACACCTATTGGTAGCAATCGATGACCTTGGAGTTGCTGCAGGAGTTGGTCAAATTCCTTCAATGAAGAAACTAAAATCGGGATTAGAATCTAAGGGTTTCAGAATGGCTAGATGTCACATGCCAGAACCAATGTTTGCAACTGATGCGGATTGGGAAACTGTCCTAGAAGTTACAAAATCAGCCGAATGATGGGTCTATCTCATCATCAGGTGCAGGCAGCATTGTTTGAGAGTTTTCAAACACCTCGCGCACGCTATCCTCAATCTTTCTTGCATCTTCAAGTAATGATGAAAGTGGAATGTCAACACCAGTTAAATCTGTAACAGCTTCAACAGCCAATGCTGCTGCTCGAGCATCGGGATACATCGGATTACAATCTGCAAGAATTGCCGTTACATCCAGTCCAAGCCGATCGCCTTCAGCGATTAGATACCCTGCAATACCTGCCACAATACCTTGCCTGACCGGTTCAATTCCTGTCTTCTTCAATCTCTCACGGCCTGCAGAAGATGAACTCACTCCGTATAATGAGTCGTCTCTATCATCCATATTTTCTCTAGCAACGCCATCGATAATTATGAGTTGATCAAATCCGCCCTTGGTAAACCATTCCAAGACTGTGTTGGCAAACAACACATCACGCTCTGGTCCAAATCGAACTTCTGCTGTAAAGACACCTACTCCATCTCCCTGATAGACGCGAACTGGATGTTTGGGAACTTCGTGATGAACTAACGCCATCGCAGGGAATTCTGGATTCAGAACTGTTCCCAACTGATTCAAATTCAGTTGACTAATCACATGAGATGCTGCGATTACTCCTACCATTCCTACTGTGGAAAATCCACAAATTGCGACTCCGCTGGTTGTTGGGTCTGCATCTTGATGCAACACTAGGTCGTAAGTTGCTTGGCCCGCCATGAGTACGCCTCCTATTGACTCATTCAAAGGTATTACGAAATCATTCTACGAATTCGGACCAATCCTCTTCGCCTGGGTCTCTGTACCACCAAACGCCTACTTCGTCTTCATACCATTCGGTTCCATGTTCATCAACTGTGATTCCTGAATCTTCCTCAGTGTCTTCTTCAGACTCCTCATAGTCTTCTTCAGACTCGTCCTCGTATTCTTCTTCGAAATCGCTCTCTTCTTCGAATTCTGCGATGAAATCGGGTTTGTCTGGTGTTTCATCAACAATAGTCTTGTCTTCAAATTCATCCAATGCAACTCCAACCGGTAGAGGTTTGGAAATTCTTTCTTTGGATTTTACTTCAGGCTCTAAGTCTAAATCATCTTCATCCCAATCTTCTAAATCGCTATTTCTGATGCGCAAAACAATGAAGATCACCAAACCAACAAGGGCTAAGCCACCAACGCTTCCTACAATTAGCATTGTATTTCCAGATGAAGATTCATCATTAGGGTTAGAAGTTTGATTTGTGTTATTATCTGAAGGTTCAGGTTCAATCACTAGGTCTTCACCGATTAATGTCCACTGTATGTCGAATGTCAACGGTTTATCTCCAGGGCTTGTGTAATCGGTGGGGCCTTGTCTCAAATCGATTTGAATCAAGCCGCTTATCAGTCCATTTTCCGATAAGTTTTGTAGAATTTCAACTCGTATCTCTATACTCTTACTTTCAGACTCTGTCAAAGAAAATTCACTTTGACCAGCGGTTGGCTCAAACAAAATATAATCAGACCACTGAGACCATCCATCTGCTTCTAAGGAAATGTCAATGGTGTAGTTATTCGGATTGGAAACCGTACAATCAATTTCCTGATCTATTGAAGGATCTATTACTACATCTCCACAATCTAAAGTGACATCCAACATAACATCTGGTGTCCAAGGCGTGGGGCCTGTTTCATTTTCTTCTGTAGTATTATCATCGATTATACTACCATACAGTACGAGTGGAATCTCCAATGAATTGCTTCCGGCATCAATCCAAGTAGGACTTGTCAAATTGATAAACAAAGTTCCTGCCTCGGGAGATGTTACTATGAATTGTTTGAATCCATTATTGATTACTTCATTGCCTGTTGTCGTAAAATTGGTAGTACTATTGTAAGCAGTCCAAGTTATTGTGGCTCCCTCAAGCATTGATTGTTGAACGGGGTTCAGTGCTTCGAGATCAACTCTAACACTTGTTTCATTTTCCCAATCTAATTCGTAGACGCTCTCACTAGCAGTAAAATTAGCACCAATTGTAACTAATGTGGATGCTGAAGTGGTCGCTGCTGCGACAGGTCTTGTTTGTTCATCTCCTGCATCTCCGCTATAGTTGGCCCAGAAGGTTACTCCACCACTTAAATTCGAAGCAAAGGATGCCAAATTCGCAAAGTCGCTCAGAACAATCGAATTCCAATCGTTTGATATTGGATATGTTCCTGAACTCGTTTCCATAGAGACCATTATACTACCAGGAGGAGAAACTGGGGTTCCATCAATCTCAGCAGAAACCTCGAGACTGAATGGAGAGCCGAGCGAAGTTTGGGGGCTGACTGTGAGTTGTAGATTAACAACCGAAGGATCGTCGTTTCTCGGATAAGCAGGCCCTACAGAAGTTACTGCACTAGTTTTGTTGCCGTATTGGTCAACCGCAACTACTGCTGCCCAGTATTCTTGACCATCTGCCAATCCAGATAGCATAGTTGAATTGAGCGATGATGAAATGTTTGTTGCAGGGTTTAGTCCAGAAATACTGCTAAACTGTGAAGATTCAAGATACACTTCATAGAAAGAGAAGGTGTCTTGTGAATGATTCCAAGATAGTTGTAATACTCCACCTTGATCTTCACCCACATCCTTCAGTTCTACTCCAGTAACTGCTGCAGGAGGTGACGGGTATGGAATTGTGACTTGTAATACATTAGACAGATTAGATGCTATACCAAATGTATGAACTGAACGCACGATGTACCAATATGTTGAGCCTACAGAAATGTTAGAGTCTAAGGTTTGGTTATCCCTAGTGGAATTGTATGTATCAATCAAATTCACTGTCTCATTAGCAGACTCTAGGCGGAAAATTTCGAATTCTACAAAGTCCAATCCAAAGTCAATAGGGTCGTTCCATGCTAGAACAACTTGCTCTGAAGTTGCACTTAGCAAACTAAGAGTTGGTGTAATTGGTAAAGATAAATTCGGTGCGCCTGGAATGTGTATAGCGATAATGTTGGTCAAGGAAATTGTTCCTGCTTGTGATGAATTCACCGGGAAACTAACAGTATAATTTCCAATACCTCCAGTCATTCCTTGATTCAAAACATTGGTTAAATTACCAGACGCATGTGGATTAGGGCTTACAAAGAATGTACAATCATATCCAATATCCATAGATGTGTAATTGAGTTCTCCGCTTCCACTAGTCTTTACATTCATTGAATAATTAACCATTGAAATCCCATATGCGTCAACAGTTGATGGCTCATTAGCAATCAAAGGTGATAGATCATCACGTATACCGTTCATATCATCAATCATTGTGAGAGGATCTAATCCATTTGATGAGTCACCAGCATATCCGCTCCTACTCATTTCAGTAAAACCATCGCCATCTCCATCCAATGAAATACTATGCCATCCTCCAATAAATACTCCAAGTGTTGTCTCTCCAGCTGAAATTACCTGTTCAACGACTCCATCTCCATCCATATCCATAGTTACTATTGATTTTGGTATAGACCATGGTTCCAATACTAAAGGAGAATTTGAAGAACTGATATGTGATGCATTGATTTCTCTCAATGTGATATTTCCTTCAATGGTAGAACCTATTCCATCTGCAAAACCAGGTATTGGGGTCATCAAATCTAAATCGCCATCATTATCAAAATCTGCAATCGATGAATTATGCATATAAATCTGACTTTGTGAAGAATTTAAATCCCATTTGCTACCATCGTTTATTCTGAACGCATAACCTTGGTCGTTTAATCCGACCAAATCAATATCTCCATCCCCATCTAAATCTGTCAATATTTCATCTTGTTTAATGTCATCAAACCTAGTTATTGGTCCGCCCCACATACCAGAAAAGTGCTGCCAAAGAGTCCAATGGCCTGTTTGGTCCATCACCAAAGCAGAAATACCACCATTAGCAAAGAAATCATCGACATATAATGAGATGAGGTTTGCTGGCATGCCATCTGAACCATTTGGACTAATCGACTGATTTGCACCTACAATCAATCCTGATGTCGAGTTGTTCCATGACTGATACGCCAATATTCCTCCTGAATTGATCGAGATAACATCAGCCATACCGTCTGAATCAATGTCTCCAAGTGTTGCACTAACCAATCCATTTGTTATACTCGAATTTTGCACAGGGTCGAAAGATGAGCCATTTGCTAAGTGTATACATGCTTTACCAGAAAATGTAGAGAATGCAACGATGTCATCATCGCCATCGCCATTCAAATCTCCAACAGAGATTGAAGTTGCATTGTCACAAGTTTGTATGGGAGTTGAAGTGGTTATCCCACTACCTGCATTCCAATCTGCCCAAAGGATTGATGTTGAATTGTTTGACTGAATGGTCGACAAAAACATTGGCTCAGGATTACCATCGTTGTCAATATCAGTTTCAATAACTTCTTGATATTCTCCAATTGCATAGAATCCCCCTCCTGCTTGCGAAGTGAAACTTGCATTGAGATTTGATGATTGAATTGATGCATCAGAGGGTAACATTACACCTGGTGCTGAAGAGGTCCCTGCGGTTACTTGAGAAACATACCAATCGTTTCCATCATAGAATTGGTTTTGATGGCCGATGTTTCCATATCCGGTACCTGTGAATTCCCATTCAAATGCTCCATCTTCGTCGATGTCAATCCAAACTTGCCCCGGGCTTTGGTCACTAGCATCAACATTTACATCAAAACTTACAGTTGTGAAGGTTACATTGCGAGGAACATCAATTGTTGTAGCATTATTCGTCGCTCCGCCCTGCAAAGTCACATCAACGGTAGCAAAACCACCAGTAAATGTATTGATTGTAGAAGGCTCACCTGAAGCCAATACAAGGCCCATAGGGACACAAGATCCAAGCAACAATAGCATAATCAAAACGGGGGAAGCGCGCCGCATGTTAGCACCCGGGGGTTCGAATGAAAATGTCGCTCCTTCAAGTGCCTTCTCCTAAAATGCGAATCGATGTGTTTCGTTTTTGGGTCAATAATAAGGGTCTGGCGTGTTATTTTTCCAATGGTTCAAATAACATTAATTAATTGGGTAAACATGGATTTGATACAATGATTTTCACCCCTTCTGCCCAATTCAATTCAATAAAGCGTGCCGATGAAATAGTTATCTACGAGTGCAAAGTGGCCGCCAACATTGGGTGAGAGTATGGAAGAAGAAGCAAGAGTTCTAATCCGGGCTGGCGATGTAGAAATTGATCTCTCTGGCGCACAAACTAGTGTTGACGAACGTCTGACGAAAGTCAAGGAAGATGATACTTGGTCTATCGCTCTTTCAAGGATTAGAAACGCTAGAGAGCGTGCCATTGAGGCCGCTGTTGAAGCTGCACGTGAGGCTGGGCTTCCAGAGCGAGGTTCTGCATTCCGTTCATTGATTGAAAACTGTAGTTTGATTCGAAAACCCGACCAAGTTCTAGGGGCAATTCAATATCTTAGAGATGTTGAAGGAGTTAACGATAGCCCTCCAAGAGTTATTGACCAATTGTTCGAAGATGCTGGATTGGAACCTCCTGGTAATCTTTCATTATATCTCAACAGATTGCGTGAGCGCGGTTTCCTCGTAACTCCCCCCTCTGCTAAAGAGAAGAATCGTTACGCGATTCTAACTCCTGAAGGAAGAGCACATCTTGACAAGCGTAGCCGGTATTGAGGTGTTTTCATGGTAATGTCGGGCAGTAGTACCGACGATGAAGAAATTCCTCTGGATTGGTCTTTCCAAAACCACGCAGGTGAATTGTTGCGAAGAGGCAACCACCCCCGCTCTAACTTTAGGCGATGCATTCTTGATAATGCAGACATGACTGAAGGTAATTTCACCGACTCGGATTTCAGAAGAGCTTCGATGGTAGAAGTTGACTTGATGAAATCCGCATTCGATAATTGTGATTTCCGTGGTGCTGATTTACGCAAGGCTCGATTAAACCTCTCAAATTTTAGAAATTGTTCATTTGAGGGTGCAGATATTCGAGGCATTAGGGGTCGATATGCCATCTGGCAAGGCAGTGATTGGTGGAATGCTAAATTGGATGATGACCTTGCTAAAGTATTAGCAAAAAAATGGCCCAAGCCCGAGGATGCTTGAAGAACTGAGGCCTTCACGCAACTTCATGGCAGTTCGCTTGAGTCGACGTGTTGACTTTCCAATGCTTGACATGGCAGGTATTGCTTTCTATCCACGGATATATGATCTCGCCCATCGATTCTTTGAGGAGTCGTGGGAAGAAATGTGTGGACTAGATTATCCCTACATCGTTGGCGAGATGAAAATTGGTTTCCCTGTTGTAGATATAAAATCAGAATTTCATTCTCCATTCAGATACGGTGATACGATTACTGCAACTATTTGGATTTCAAGAGTAGGTAGCAAATCTTGTACCTGGCAATACAGATTTCATAATCAGGACGAAGATTTGCTTTGGTCTAGTGAGCAAGTAACTGTTTGTGTCAGCATGACCAATATGGAATCACAACCAATTCCTGAAGAATTGCGCAAAGGTTTGGAGGCTTGTTCAAATGAATGAGGGAGTATCGATTCGAATGACTGATGATGGCCTTGCTCCACCTGCTTCGTTATTCGCCCCTAGGCCTGACAAAAAGGGGCCGAAAACAATAGCAATTCTGTTAATAATGGGTTCAATATTAATGATTCTAACAGGTTGGGGAGACATTCAAAATTCGATGGCTGAAGATTTTCCCCGTGCTGATCTAGATGCAATTCTTGATAATTATCAAAACCAAGATATCAATATCACAGAAGAAGAATATCAGGAATATCATGACGAAGTTAGAGATGATGGGGCCTATTCGGTCAGAGGGTATTCGCTATTGATTGGAGGAGGATTGGTATTAGCAGGAGGGGTTTTCCTTTTCCGCTTGAATATGCTTGGAGTCAAACTATCACTTGCTGGTTCAACAATCGGCTTACTAGGTGGGTTTGGTGGGACATGGATGATGGTTCAGGTTTCTGGAGAATTACTACCTGATGAAGTTACAACAATTACAGAATTGATGTCCTATCTTTGCGGAGTTTGTATGGCAATTTGTATTGCTTTGGCAGCCCTGCCTCTTCTGAATGCTTCAGCAAGGGCTGCTCTAAATCAAAACGTATCTCTGGTTAACGAAGAAGAGTAATGGCGGCCCCACCGCAACTTGAGTGCCACACACGAAAGTCCGTGGGCCAAGACTGATTGTATTGGATGGCGGCCCCACCGC
>CAZEXE010000012.1:34093-38241 GCA_964516645.1 uncultured Candidatus Poseidoniales archaeon | reverse complement strand
AGGACGGGACAATGGGAAGCCACGCCGAGAGGCGGCGCTACCCCGAAACCCGTTCATAGTTCGGATCGAGGGCTGTAACTCGCCCTCGTGAAGCTGGATTCCGTAGTAATCGTGTTTCAACATAGCACGGTGAATATGCCCCTGCTCCTTGCACACACCGCCCGTCAAACCATCTTAGTTGGGGGTGGGTGAGGCTGCCTTAACCATGGGGTATTCGAGCCTGCCTTCGACAAGGAGGGTTAAGTCGTAACAAGGTATCTGTAGGGGAACCTGCAGATGGATCACCTCCTAAGAAAACCCGGAAGCGGGGGACTTCGGTCCCCCGTTTCCACTTTTTTTATTTCCTAGATGGTTTACTTTTTACACCATCAATCAAGGAGGACAACTTGGTCTCCTTGCATCTCAATTCGAACAAGGCTATTCAATGGCCAATCACCATGAGAGCGAACATAGTTCATTCCCTCTCCCTTCTCGAAAACAATCCAGCAATCTGCGACTTTAGCACCTATACTATCTATGCCTTTCAGAATCGGTAGCAGAGTTCCTCCGGTAGATACTACATCATCTACGATGAATACTCTGTCATCCTTGTGAATATCATTGAGGAAAATAGCACCCTTTGAGTATCCAGTTGATTGGTCAATTGGAGTCTCACCAGGAAGGCCATACTCTCTCTTTCTTCCAATCACCAAAGGTTTGCCAGAAAGTAAGCAAAGAGCAGCAGCAAGAGGAATTCCCATGGCTTCAATTCCTAGGATTAAATCCACCTTTGACCAATCCACATTCTCGTTGATCAAATCACGTGCAGCAGCTAATAGTTCTGCAGATTGAATCGGAACTCCATCTGAAAGAGGGTGGATGAAGTAAGGATATTCGCCCTTCATAATGACCGGTGCTTCCATTATGCTACGACGCAGAATCTCGAATCTTTCATCAGCCATTGCATTATGCTAGAGCCACTACCACATGAACTATTCCACAATAGAAGTTTGGAATGGAAAGGAAAAGGAGCAGCGACTGGGGCCGAAGCCCCAGCCGCTGCGGCTTCTGTCAATTGACAGTATACATCATCTAATTATTCAATCAAATCTGGTTGAAGATCCACTCGAATGTGGTCTCATTACCAGGACCTAGATAGAACATTATCATCAATGCACATAGAGTTCCCATGACTGCGTTGATTTGGTCTTGCTTGCCAGTTCCCAATTTCATGACGACATAAGCAATTATACCCCATGCGATTCCATCTGCTATTGAATAAGTCAGAGGCATCATTACGATTGTAATGAATGCTGGGATTGCAATTTCCTTGTCATTCCAATCAATTTCTGCTGCGCCTCGCATCATCATTGCACCTACTACAACTAGTGCAGGAGCAACAGCGAATGCTGGGATTGCTTGTAATAGTCCTGAAAGGAATAGGCCCATTAGCATCAATATACCAACGACAACTGCAACCAAACCAGTTTTTCCACCTTCTTCAATTCCAGCAGCTGATTCAATGTAAGTTGTAGTTGTGCTTGTACCACATAGTGCACCTGCAATTGTTGCAACAGCATCTGACATGAAAGCCTCATCTGCACCTTCTAGGTTATCGTCTTCATCGACCTTTCCAGCCATTTTACCGACGCCATAAAGCGTTCCTGCTGTGTCAAAAATATCCACGAACAGGAAGGTAACCATAACCAGTAAGAATGCTCCGATTGTGTCACTATCAAGATCTCCTAAAGCACTTAATGCGGCACCAACAGCTCCAGTGTCAAAACCATCTGTTGAGACTACGTCTCCCATTGCTGGCGCTGCTACTGCAGCACCTGCGTTGTACGCATCAGCGACGTGCATATCCATTGCGCCCATAATCCATGCAATTCCAGTAATTCCTGCAATTCCATAAATAATCGCACCTTTGTATCCGCGAACCATCATTATTCCAATTGATAATAAGCCAATCATGGCCCAAAGTTCACCGGATTGATGTGTCCATGTTCCGTGTGCTCCAATATCGACTAATGTTGCTCCACCAATGACCCATCCCATCTCTTGTAGTCCAATGTGTGCCAAGAACATTCCAATACCTGCCATCGTTGCGATTTTCAGTTCTTTTGGAATTGAATTAATCATTTTTGTTCTCCAGCCAATTTGTGGTAGGGATATAATTAAGAAAATTACACCTTCTACCAGTACAGCAGCAAGCGCTAATTCCCATGGTATTCCCATTCCAAGAACGACTGTGAATGCGAAGTATGCATTCAATCCCATTCCTGGCGCCAGTGCATATGGCTGGTTTGCCCAAAGGCCCATTATTGTACAACCAACAAACGCTGCCATTGCGGTAGCAAACAAAGCTTCATTGAATGGTATTCCCATTGTAACTCCTGTAACGGGATCAGCTGTGAATCCCAGATTCAAGAACGAGGGGTTTACCACCAATATGTAAGCCATCGTCAGAAACGTGGTTATACCAGCTCTGATTTCTGCTTGCATGTTCGTATCGTTTTCTTCAAATTTGAAGAAATCTGCCATCTTTTGTTCTAAACTCATTTTTCGTTTCACCCTCCTTGGGTTACATTGTGAGAATTCAGTGAGGTTATGATGTTTTTTGTAAAACAAAACTCACAGGCGGTGTTTTCAGCAACACCTTCTCAGCGCCACACTTAGGTGTAATTAACAAGAGATTTGAGAGAAATCTCGATTTTTTCTTTACCTTTTAGGAAGTCTAATTCAATAATTACTGCACATCCTACTACATCGCCTCCAACTTGCTGGCAAAGGCTCACTGATGCTTCCAAAGTCCCACCTGTCGCTAACAAATCATCGAGAATTACAACTCTCTGTCCCGATTGAATTGCATCTGATTGAATCTCAATAATATCGAATCCATATTCTAGGGCATATTCGTAAGATTCTACTTCGCCAGGTAATTTTCCCTTTTTTCGGATCATTGTCATTGGTAATCCCATCCGATCTGCTAAGGCAGAGGCTAGTAGGAAGCCTCTGCTTTCTATCCCTGCCAAAATATCTGGTTGCCACTCACCAACGATTTCTTCTAGTCTATCAAGGGCAAAACTCCATGCTTTCGGGTTAGACAATAATGTTGAGATGTCGTAAAACAATATTCCCGGAATCGGAAAATCAGGAATTCCTCTGATATGTTCTTTCAAATCCATTTCATTCGCCAAACCTTTCCTTCATTGATTTTCTAAATGTCAATAGTTGTAATACAGGGCCAGACAAATCGACTGTAATTGTAGCCCCACGGTTGAATTGGTATTCGTCCCAGCCATCTGGTACTACATATCCTCGGTGCATATCACTCGTGATTACTGTAGCCTGAGAAGTCCATGCCATGTATGTTTCATCCCCAATTGATGAATCGAGATCTCTTGCTATGACAAGGTAATGACTCTCAGATTCTTCGGCATTACCCAAATTCGATTTGCGTGCAATCTGGCTGAACCATGCGCCTTGACCAAGCCATGTAGAGAATAACAAGCCACTCGAATGTTGTTTGATATCGATGTCTCCTCTTCTAAGGTGATATTTTGATGGAGCATATTGGTGAGTATTAGCAACTAAAAGGTCGTTCATCGCTGGGTCACTACGAATTTTATTGCCGCTTGTTGTTTCAATGGTTGCTTGCAATCTAGGCAACCTGTTTACAATTGCTTTACCTTCTAATGCTGCTTGCACATCATCTGCAAATGTATCGATATCACTATCCATGTAAAATCCAAATGAGCCATTTGGGTCTTCACTTCTAGGATGAGAGTTTACACCCATAACTGGAGTATTAGAATCAATGTTATGGGAAATGGAAGTCAGTGTTCCATCTCCTCCCAATACAATAACCAAGTCACGGCCAATGAAATCCGCCCTCCTAACTTGTTCTCTTGCACGAATATCGACTCTTACCATACTTGATTGAGAGCCTAGGACATCTTTTACCGATTGCAAGGATTCGTCGTGAACCCCTTCAAAATTCTTCTTGTACACAAGAAGCACATCGGCCATGAATAGGCCACATGGTTTCTATTCTTGAGGCTGGTCATTGCGCGTAACTACTAATGACTACTGTGGCAGAGCAACACTCATGCAACCAAGCGATAGCCAACTTACTGGAGTTCCACAATCGGTAATCATTGACCCAA
>CAZEXE010000012.1:31838-33993 GCA_964516645.1 uncultured Candidatus Poseidoniales archaeon | reverse complement strand
CAACCAAGCGATAGCCAACTTACTGGAGTTCCACAATCGGTAATCATTGACCCAAATACCGGCTTGCCACAAAATGTTATTATCATTCAACAACCATCGGCTGGCCCAAAAGTTGTTGGAATCCTAGTCATCATATTTGGTGTATTTACTATTCTCGGTGAACTTATTGGAATTGGAGATACATTAGAATTTGGAGGTATATTTATTGGACTGGCATTTGCCAATGTATTAATTTCTGTAGGATTCATTGTAGGTGGAGTGATGATGACAAATTACGAGAGGCGTGGAGTTCATATTTCCCTAATCATGATTGTTATTAGTACAATTATAGGATTATTTGTGATTATGATGATGCCAGGTATTCTTGATGATATTGCTGAAGACGAGAACCTAACTGCTGAAGAAAGAGAAGAATTAGACCAATATACAGGTGCTGTAATGGGAATAGGGGCAATTTTCGTATTGATTTGTAATGGTATTTGCGGCCTAATTATTGCTATTCCTCTAATGATTTCTAATAATGGATTAGATGAATCATCATTATTCGGCTGACGGTGTTTGAATGGGCGACTTAATCACCGGTCAAGCAGCGACTTATGTCGAAGAAATCTGGGTCGAAACCGAGCAGCGATACCAAATTATGTGCATCACTAGGGATGTACAGAAAGTAGTCGCTGAAAGCGGCATCCGTGACGGATTGGTGCTTGTAAACCCAATGCATATTACTGCATCTTGCTATGTTAATGATCTCGAATATGGCTTGCACCATGACATAATGAAGTGGCTAGAAAAGATAGCTCCTTTCCATGGAGTCGATGGGAAAAGCGGTGAAGAATACCATCATCATCGAACTGGGGAAGATAATGGAGATGCACACCTAAAGCGCCAATTGCTTGGTCAACAAGTAACAATGCCTGTCAAAGACGGGCGCCTGCATCTTGGAAATTGGGAGCAAATCCACTATGCAGAATTCGATGGCCAGCGCAGAAAGAGGATTTTGATTAAAGTCGTGGGCGTGATTTGATGGTCGAGTTATCCGAACCTGCACACCTGACAGATATGGCAGTCGATATTGGTATTGAGAGGGGCGAATGGGGCGGTGGCAAGTCCTCAGTAATCCTAAATATAGAATCTAAGCATTGCAATAAAGGCGGTGTTGCGCATGGTGGATTATACACTATGATGCTCGATATGGCATTGGGTGGAGCCTTAGTTTCCATTCTACCGAAAGAGGAGTGGTGTGCGACAACTCAATTGAATGTCTCATTCATTTCTGCAGCACGGCCTAGCGAGAAGATTACAGCAACTGGCACTGTTGTGAAACGAGGCAAGAACATAGCACATCTTGAAGGGAAAATCCTAACCGATTCAGGTAGAGTAATTGCAACAGCTTCTGGAACTTGGGCAATATGGGACCACAAACCTGCTAGCATGTCGTAGGCAATATTCATCACTTGCCGAGTAGTGGCATGTATATGCAAATTGAAGAGTTGGACCTAAATGGGGGCACATTCAAAGCAAATCTACCATACAACTGGATTGGTTGGCTCGTTTGGGCAATCGGCCTAGTTTTGACTTTAGCTGGTGTTGTACTCGCTGTGAAAGAAACGCCTGCAATAGGCCTATCTGCAGTTGGATTAATGATAATGGCATTTTCATCTCCAGGTTCCCTAGAAGCCAACTTGTACAAAATTAGACAGAATGCAATTGATCCTGCTGAATTACAGGCGAAAGCGGAATCTAGTGGACTTTCAATCGACAATTGGTGGATGCAGCAAACATCCTATGTTCCTACAACAGACCCAAACGATTGGATTCTTCCAGCACCAGGTCCAACCACTTGGGATAATTCAAACAGATATGGGCCACATGGAGATGGGTCTCCTTTACCTGAGCACCCTGTGAAGGTTGGAACTCCTACTCCAGCAACTATGACGCTATTCAGTATCTATTCAATTCTAGCAATGGCATGTATCGTTATTTTGGTTGCATCGGTTATGTCGGCTGATGATTATGAAGGCGGAATGATTCCAGCATTGGTAGTTGCTGGACTTGGCCTCATTCTAACTCTAGTTGGATACTTCAGGTCGAAGATGCTTAGCCAAATGATTGATACTCCTACCTCGCTAGTTCGCTCAGCAGCGGTTGGTAATCC
>CAZEXE010000012.1:0-31738 GCA_964516645.1 uncultured Candidatus Poseidoniales archaeon | reverse complement strand
CAGTATTTGAAAAGATGGGATGGCGCTTTTGCTCAGACTCTTGGTAAGCAATTGATGGCATCTGCAATTGCAGGCCTACTTGGTGGTGCTAGGGTAAAGAAACATCGCTGGACATTGTATGGTTTGCGCCTAGGTAATCCTGTTTACATTCTAGGACAGACTAAGCCAAGAACGTCAGAAGCACTACAAGCCGAAGGATTGGATGGTACTTTGGCAAACAGTATTATTGAAGTGTGGGGCAATGAAGATGCTCCTGGAATAAAGTGCATTATGCAAAGAGGAACCGAACTGTCAAACCTTGGCCGTGCTCGTTCTGGCTTCGAGTTAGTTGTATTGCCAATGATGATGATGTTTGCCGGTTTAGGCCTGATTGGTTTAGCGTGAATATGATTAGGCAGTTTCTTGTGGCCGAGTCATGGCAGAAGATGTCGTGATTGTGGGTGGAGCGAGAACACCATTTTGTGAATGGCAAGGTGGTAAGCGCGGCGATGGCCAACCCGGTGGGCTTCTCAAGGATGTTAGTGCACTGAAGTTAGGTGAAATCGCCATCAAAGGTGCTCTAGAGAAAACTGGTACTTCCCCAGATAGCATTGACCATGTCGTAATGGGATATGCTCTACAAACCTGTGACCAAGCCATTTTCGGTGCTCGTCATGCAGGCCTCGGTGCTGGAATTCCACAAGAGGTCCCAATGCTAACTCTTTCTCGAATATGTGGGAGCGGTGTACAATCTATTGTCTCAGGTGCTCAAATGATCATGTTGAATGAAGCCGAAACTGTCGTTGCTGGTGGCATGGAGAATCTTTCACAGGCGCCTCATGTATTACGTGGAATGCGTGATACCTACAGATTAGCAAGACCACCTAAGGCCGGAACAGAATTGGAGAAGGATATGGAGGATTATCTTTTCACAAACCTTCTGGATGGCATGTGTGGCTCATTTATGGCCCAAACCAGTGATGAAATTTGCAAACGTAAAGGCGTTACAAGAGAAGAAACCGATGAGTTTGCAGCAATGTCACATTCTCGAACTGCGAAATCTATTGCAGAAGGAATATGGGATCAAGAAATTGTATCAGTTAACGATGTGACTTACAAGGACGAAGACCATGTTGTTCTGGGCAGCACTCCTGAATCTTTAGCAGAATTACGAACCGCATTTGGACCGGATAGTCTCGTGACCGCAGGAAATGCTAGCGGAGTGGTTGATGGTGCAGCAGCAGTAGTAATCAAATCAGCATCTAAAGCGGAGGCTGATGGTGACTCACCTCTTGCGAGAATCGTATCTTGGGGCATTGTTGGCCTAGAGCCTGCAATAATGGCATACGGTCCTGTTCCAAGCAGCCGCCTCGCTCTTGAAAAAGCCGGTCTTTCAATCGAAGATATTGACCGCTGGGAAATCAATGAGGCATTCGCTGGACAAGCGGTAGCATGTGTCAAAGACCTCGGATTAGACATTGAGAAAGTCAACGTAAACGGTGGAGCTGTTGGCCTAGGACACCCACTTGCAGCAACTGGCACAAGACTCGTTCTTACTTTAGCACACGAACTTCAGCGATGTGGTGGAAAGTACGGAGTTGCAACAGCATGTATCGGTGGCGGTCAAGGTATCGCAATGGTCATCCAATCCCTTTAGTGATAATACAATTAAAGCCATTATGTATGACATTGAGGAATGTCTGTGAGGCAGTTTGTACCGGTCATGATTTTGTTGCTTTTGCTGCCGTTTGCGCAAGCACAGAGCATCGCTGAATCATTGCAAGAATGCCCTGGCACTATGGCTGGAAATACCCAACCGGAACAAATTCATTTGCAGGTTACCGACAATCCCAGTGAAATGGTTGTGATGTGGGCCACAGATCAAAGGGGTACCGCTATAGCTGAATGGACAACTTCCGCTGGCTCTAATTCAGCAAATGGCGATTCATATTGCTATAATCACGACAAGGCATTTCACATGGTAGTAATGGAAGGGCTCCCTGTAGGTGAAGAAGTAACATACAGGGTTGGAGATGGAAATTCTTGGTCCAATGAATACACTTTCACTACAATTGACCCTGACGCAGAATATTTTGAGTGGATTTCAATAGCTGACCACGGACTTTCTTCGGAAGCATTAGATGTTACTGAAGGAATTATTGCTGATACCAATGCACAACTTGTTACGATTTCGGGAGACATCGCATATGCTGATGGAAACCAAGATGAATGGGATGATTGGTTTGTAACACAGCAACAGAGTATGACTTCAATTCCTTGGCTGACTGCAGTTGGCAATCACGAAAATGAGCCAGGTGTAGGATTTGCTCCTTATGAGCACCGCTTTGATTCAGACCAAATTATCGAATCAGAAATCTTCTGGTATTCGCGTGATGTTCCAGGCATTCATTTTGTATTCATGTCCACCGAGCATGAATATACACCTGGCAGTGCACAATACAATTGGCTACAAAGCGATTTGCAATCTGCAAATATGCCAGAGGCGAGGGAGGAAAGACCATTTGTGATTGTATTCGGTCACAAACCCATGTATTCAAGTAATGATTATCATGGTTCTGAAGTAGAACTTCGAAGTGCCTTAGAATCACTGTATGTCGAAAATGGTGTGAATTTGGTTATTGCTGGCCACGACCACTTCTATGAGCGAACATGGCCTGTTAATGATGAAAAGGTAGCAGATAAAGGAGAAGACGATGTTTTTGACCAAGGCCATGAACCGATTCATTTGGTAATTGGAATGGCCGGTCGTTCTGCATATGAGGAATTGCAAGAGCCACAGCCTGAATGGAGCGCTTTTCGAGAGAATAGTAGTTATGGTTGGACGCGGTTTGTGTATGATGATGAAAAGCGCCAACTTGACTTCACTCACCACAGAATCGACGGAACTATTGGTGACAAATTCACTCTAAAAGAGGCATCTAGTAATTCTGATTCCGAGGATTCAGAATCTTTAGGTGTCGTAGGAATAGATTCGCTTTTGGTAATTTTCGCATTGGCAGGAGCAGCAGTACGTGGGCGCGAATCTGTTTCATAATCCTGTGGCAATAAGTGCCATGGAAATCCATGCACCAGCCATCGAACCAAGATTTGTAAGTGCTGTCACCAGCAAAACCCTACCTGCGCGGTTTGTCCAAAACAACTTGGCTGAATCCAATTTTAGGAATTCAGTTAGATCTTCACCTGTAGGCTCTTTCACTTTCATCTGCGCATAACCAGCAAACCATCCTGCAGCCAATGCGGGATTCAGGGATGTAATAGGAGATGCTAATGCGGCAACTAGAATTGCGATTGGGTGGCCACCTGCAATCATACAAAACAGAGCAGCACCGATGAAATTTCCTGCAAACCAATATACACCATTTTCCTTAATTGCGGTCAAATCTCCATTGTAAGCAAACCAACCAAGCAAGCCTAGCAAAACGAGAGGTATTGCATATGAAATCGTCTTTAGCAAGCGCCCACCTTTTGGAACTAAAGCAAGGTCAGAGATTCTCTCTTGATTTGGTTGAACATCTTCTCTCAATAATTTGGAGACCCCTTCTAGGTGTCCAGCGCCCAAGACTGCAAGCACTTTTCCTCTTCCTCTTATCGCAGAAATTTTCCTTGCAATGAACTCGTCTCTTTCATCGATTAGAACTTCTCCTGCACCCGGAGAGACTTCTCGTAACTCTTCCATCAATGAAGTAAGTAAGTCCTTATCTGAGAGCATCTGCTCAAATTCTAATTCTTCTTCCTCTTCTTCTTCAGCGAGTAAAGCCCACATGAGGCCCATTTTTTCTTTGAAACGCATCTTGTTCCATGCCCTTCGTAGTGTAGTCTGAATGTCTCTATCTACCAATTCAACTTCGAGGTCGAATTCATTTGCCGCTTCCACAGCAGCAAGTAATTCAGCACCTGGTTGCTGACCTTCATCCATACCTAATTTCCTTTGTTCAGCAGCTAGAAGTGATTGCAAGAGAACCATCGGTGCTTTACCTTCTTTAATCACTTTGAGAAGGCCTTCTTTGTCCAACCTTCTATCTTGGGTTAATGCTTCATATCGGCTTTTACAAAGTTCAACTGCAACAATTTCAGGATTCCATTCTTCGATATTTTGCTTAACCGCTTCGACCGAAGCAGTAGCAACATGAGCAGTTCCCAAAAGTCGTAAATTTTCATCTACATCGATAATAGGGGCACTCATTCACTCACCTCCGAAAATAGATTTGAGAATCGTTGTGATCGCTTCCATAGCATCTTCTGGATTATCGCAACTTAATTCTTCGAAAGGAATCTGACCTCCTGCTAGTGCCTTGTGTCCTCCAGCGCTACCTTTGGCGAAAGCCTTAGCCAATATTTTACCAATATGCACTGAATCTTTGGTAGAACGTGCAGACAGTATGACTTTTGACATTCGAACTCCATATGAAACTACGATTTCAACTCCTTCAGTAGGTAATAGGAAATCAGCAACTTGAGACAGGGCATCTCTGTCGGCCATTTTTGAGATTGGCACTAACATCAAACCGTTCGATAAAGTGGCGTCACTCAGAGCTTGTCTGAATATTGAAAGCACTTCTTGAGTACGCGGTGGGCTTTCGAATGAACGTATCAAATCCCAGTCAATCCATGCGCCTAACCAAGACAATGCACGCAAATCAACCGCATTGAAAGATCGAGTAAATCCGAGTGTATCCGTCCTAATTCCGAATGCTAATGCGGTAGCGATTTCTGAATTCATTTCAACTGTAGAATTCATCAAGACCGAAGCGATTAGTGAAGACGTTGCTGCGAATTCAGAGCGAACTAGGATAACATCACCAGCAGGCCTATTCTCGCTAGTGTGATGGTCGATTACAATATGTGGAACGCAAGTCTCTGGCAAGATATTGTTAGCACCAGGGTGACTGAAATCAACACAGATTACTATATCCGATTCGTTGAGTAAATCCTCGACCTCCCAATCCAATATTAATTTCCGAATATCCATGTTCAGCAATTTGACCATCGCTCTATTCTGTTGGTGTTCAATCATTCCTCCGTGGATAATTGTTGAAGTGTGCCCTAGAGAATCACAAAGATGTTTCATTGCTAGGGCGCTTGCAAGTGCATCAGGGTCGGGATTATCGTGACAAACGATGAGAACTTTGGCATTTACTTCGTCTCCAAGGCGTCGCAATACTTCACTTGCGCCCTGTTTTCTATCGATTGAGCGAAGCCGGTCTTGAATCGCAGAAGTTGTCAAATCCTCGACTGAAATCATTTCAACTCCCTTGATATCTATGGTCGAAAGGACCGGTGTATTGGGCCAGCGATTCTTCAATGCTTGAACTGGGTCGTCATCACAAATTATCTCTTCCAACAATAATATTGCAGAGGGAGTAACCTCTGGCAATGGCATTTCATGTAATTCCATTTCAGTAGGTAATGCAACGATTTCGACATCTTTCATAGCAACCAACTGATCTGCAAGGCCAACAATCCGTACTCGTGAGCGCGCACCAATCCACTCAGCAAGCCTGATTGCGATAGGGTCAGAGCCAAAAATCAGAAACATCTCAAACCTCCAACCTCTCTAGGACCGAAAAGAAATCGGTATGCTCACGAACATCGTGAACACGAATGATGTCGATTTCATCATAGAACCCCTTTGCAGCAACTGCTAGACTTCCTGCGAGTCGATTTTCTGTATCGGGCTGGTCGCAAATTTGCCCAATCATTGATTTCCTAGATACTCCCCACAAAATAGAATATGGGCGCAAATCTTCACTTGATTGTAGTAGTTTGATATTATGCTCTAAAGTCTTACCAAATCCGATGCCTGGATCGAGATGTATTTTGTCCATAGAGTGCCCCATCTCTACCAACTCACGTGCTTTAGTAATCAAAAATTGGTTTACTTCAGTAGCAACGTCCTCATATTGTGGATTATTCTGCATTGTACCCGGTTCTCCAAGCATATGCATGATGCAAACATGACATTCAGCCTCAACAACCAATTCCATCATTGCCTTGTCCTTTAGCCCATTAACATCGTTAACCATTTTTGCTCCTGCTTCTAAGGCCCTTTGTGCAACCTCTACATTTCTAGTATCGATTGAAACATTTACATGCTTAGAAATCTCAGAAACTAGTGGAATAACCCTTGACAACTCTTCTTCTATAGAAATTGATTTGGCTCCCGGCCTTGTTGATTCGCCACCAATGTCTATCCAATCAGCACCTTCAGCAATCATTTCCATTGCCCTTTTGATGCCCCCTTCTCTGGATGATTTGTGGAACGAATCGGGCGTTGCGTTGATGATTCCCATCACTAGAGGACGGCTTTTGGCGGTGCCCTCTAAGACTGCCATGTTAGCACCCCTGCCTGCGGCAGGTTTTATGAGATGCGGGGCCGCAGGTGTCCCCATGTCTGAAGACGAGGGGATGATTGATGACATCCACGATGGTCTCGAATCTGAAGATATTATTATGCCCAGTGAGGACAAATTATTGTTTGCAGAGCGCATTTTCACTCGATTAAATCCACCTTCAATTGGTGCGATTCCTGGAATGATTCATACCAAAGCTAAGACAGTAGGAGGAATTTTTGCTGGTTATGCAGTGTTCTGGTGGCTAACTGTCTTGCAAACTAAAGATGAACCAGCATTTGAGTCCATATTTTTCGGACCAGAATTTATGACGATAACAATCCTTGCACCATGCTTAGTATTCATGGGTTCTTTGCTTTCAGATTTCAGTCGAGAACTCGGCCAACTTTTCCCTGGGTTAGTAAGCGGAATCATGTTTGTTTTGGCGGTATTGTATACACTTGAACCAGCCATTATGGGTATGATGGGTGATATTGAAACTGCAGATGCTATTTGGAAAACATTCAGATTATCCGTATTGTGCACCACCGTTCTTCTAGCGGCTAAATTGTTAATTGATGCATGGTTATTGGTTTGGGTTAAGGAATTCATGGAGAAGAATCCAGGTATTGATTATTCGAGTAATGGTGAAGAATCTGTCGCTGAAGAGGAAATGCTTCCTGAAACCGAGGCTTGAAACGCTGAACCACTTCGGCACCAACATGAGCGAGAGGCTTGATGTCCTACGTCTTGGATATCGCAGGGGCAGAGATCCTAGAATCACTACTCATCTTGCTTTAGTTGCTAGAGCAATGGGTGCTGATGGATTTCTACTTGCAGGTGACGAAGATAAAGAGATGTTCGACAATCTTGATTCTGTCAGTGACAGATTTGGTGGAAGCCTTGAAACTCAGCATGTTGGTGGTCTTGGCCATCTTCGTAAGCATGTTGAAAATGGCGGGACTGCGATTCATTTAACCATGTACGGAGAGCCATTTAGAAAGGTAATACCCAAAATTCGTAGAGATCGGCCTGTTGTAATTGTTGTTGGTGGATCTAAAGTTCCAGGTGATGTTTACAAAATATGCCAGCATAATGTTGCAGTAGGTAATCAACCGCATTCGGAAGTTGCGGCTTTGGCTTTGTTCATGGATGCTTGGTTTGGCGACTCTGCTAGCGAGCGGCAGTTCGAAGGTGCTCGGCTCATTATCGAAGGAACCAATGATGGCAAGTTAGTTCATGATTTGGAAGATACAGAATAATCAGTATGTGTATACTCACTTGCTGTATTGAAAGATAATTCAGGACTTTCTTCGTGCGTGCGTGTACATACGCGAGTGCCTCTTCGTCCTTGCGAATGATTATACCCCCTATACAATCAGCATTTTTGATGTCGGGGAAGTGGTCTCAGAAAGGAGATACCCTTCTCGGGGAACGTATTCAGTTGGCAGATGCGACTGATGACATCGCTTCTGGAGCACCTATTCCGCCTACTGCATCGGGTGATGGAGTGTTATTGTTGGCTGATGGTAGCCGATTTACTGGCAAATTATTCGGTGCGCCCCTATGGGGCGAAGGTGAACTTGTATTCACAACTGGAATGACTGGTTATCAAGAATCATTGACCGACCCTTCTTTTGCAGGGCAAGTACTGACATTCACTTATCCCTTGATCGGAAATTATGGAATTCATCATGGCACTTCTGAATCAGCAGGAGTGTGGCCTAGAGGCGTTGTAGTGCGCCATGCGATGAAGAATCCTGACCATCGGGATTCCATTGCAAGTATCAGCGATTTTCTCGCTTTCCATAATGTACCTGGGATAGAGGAAATAGACACTAGGGCAATTACACGGAGGGTGAGGGAACATGGTTGTGTCTTGTGTGTTTTTGGGCCACTAGAGGATGAAGAGCCCCTCAGAAAGCACCTATCACAATTGACATCTCCAGAATTGGATGATTTGGTTGATGAGGTTTCGATTAATGAGCCTGTGATTGTAAACGAAGGCGCCAAAGATAGCCTTGGCAAACCTTTGCCAAGAATTGCCGCAATCGATTGCGGAATAAAATACAATATTTTACGAAGTCTGTGTTGCCAGTTTGAAGTCGTGTGGTGCCCGCCACATACGACATTTGCAGAAGCTCAAACTTACGGGATTGTGGCATTATTCTGCTCCAATGGTCCTGGAGACCCTGCACACCCCGGTAAAGCGACCATGGCGAGAAATACGCTTGCTGAGGCAGTTAAGGCAAATATCCCTGTGATGGGAATTTGTCTAGGCCATCAACTTCTTGGATTAGCAAGTGGTTTGCAGACATACAAGATGCGTTATGGGCATCGAGGCGCAAATCAACCCTGTGTTGATTTAGAAAGTGGCAGAGTTTGGATTACAAGCCAAAACCATGGATTTGCTGTCGCTGACCCTGATGCAGGAATGCTTGCCGCTCATCCTTCTGGCGCTTGCTCGCCCGAAGGAGACAACCTGCATGGTGAACAGGTGAAGGTTCGATTTGTGAATGCAAACGACCGCACTGTCGAAGGCTTAGATTTAGTTGACAAGTCAGTTTTCACAGTTCAATTCCACCCTGAAGCAGCACCTGGCCCTCATGATGCTTATCCGCTATTTGCTCGATTCAGAGAAATGGTTGACGCACATTACGGAGGTGGAAATTGATGCCACGAAGAGAGGATTTGGAAACAATTCTTGTTCTTGGTTCTGGGCCAATCAAGATTGGTCAAGCTGCAGAATTCGATTTCTCAGGCTCTCAAGCGGTTCAAGCGCTAAGAGAAGATGGGTACAAAGTCATCTTGGTCAACTCTAATCCAGCAACAATCCAAAACGACCCTGAAATGGCAGATAAAGTGTACATTGAACCACTATTGCCTGATACCATACGCAGAATATTGGAAATAGAGAAGCCAGATGCTTTGTTAGCGGGAATGGGCGGTCAGACCGCACTCAATATCGCCAGTGAACTTGCTCACGCAGGAGTGTTAGACGAGCTTGGTGTTGAACTAATCGGTTCGGACTTAGATGCGATAGACAAAGCTGAAGATAGAGATTTGTTCAATAAAGTATGTCTTGGGATTGATTTGCCGATTTCAGAAGCAATAGCGTGCAATTCGATGGATGAAGTTCTGGCCGCAGCAGATGAAATAGGAAGTTGGCCGATTTTGATTCGGCCTGCATTCACATTGGGAGGTCTTGGTGGAGGTACTGCTTGGAATACGGGCGAATTGGTTGAAATCGCAACCCTTGGCTTGAGAAATAGTAGAATAGGCCAGGTGTTAATCGAGGAGAGCATCCTAGGCTGGCAAGAATATGAATACGAAGTGATGCGTGACACCGCAGATAATGCTACCATCGTTTGTACCATGGAAAATATCGACCCGATGGGGGTTCACACCGGTGAATCAACAGTGGTTGCTCCAGTTCAATCTTTGTCGGATAGAGATCACATGCAACTAAGAGACATGTCTCTTTCATTAATCCGTGCTCTGAATATCAAAGGTGGTTGTAATGTTCAATTTGCTGTTAACCAATCGACAGGTGAAGTCAGGGTAATCGAAGTCAACCCGCGTGTTTCTCGCTCATCTGCTCTTGCTTCAAAGGCCACAGGTTATCCAATTGCAAGAATGGCAGCAAAAATTGCTGTAGGCTACACTCTAGATGAGTTGCCTAACCCGATAACTGGAGAAGGCACAACAGCTGCATTCGAGCCTACACTCGACTATTGTGTGGTTAAAATCCCGAGATGGCCTTTCGATAAATTCCGAACTGCAGACCGGACTCTAGGAACTTCGATGAAATCGACTGGCGAAGTAATGGCGATTGGCCGATGTTTCGAAGAAGCATTCCTCAAGGCTTGGGCATCTCTTGAGCAAGGAGCACCACATCCTCGCCCGCTTACTAGAGCCGATGAATCCGAGGGCGAGGGAATGGCAGAGAGAGCCTATCAACAACTATCAGATAGTGTGCTAGTGGATTGGTTGAGAATTGCTACAGATCGCAGAATGGGCGCAGTAATCGATGCATTCCGGCGAGGCTGGAGTATCGAGAGAGTGCATGAAATCACAAGAATCACTCGATGGTTTTTGTATGGGTTTCAGAAAATAGCAAAAATCGAAAATGAAATTGTTGCCAAGGGTTGTTCACCGAGTGATTTGAATGCTAGTGACTTGAGGAAATGGAAGAGTTTTGGATTCTCAGATGGACACATTGCTGACGCTTTATCCGGTTTTCCTGCATTGGGATTAAAACAGGTTACTGCAAGTAAGAACGAGCAAGCAGTAATGAAAGCAAGGCACGCTTTATCTGTTCATCCAATCTTCCGTATGGTAGATTCCTGTGCTGCAGAATTTGCAGCAATAACCCCGTATTATTACTCGACGTATGAGCCACATGGTGATAATCGAATCGATGTATTACCCGATTTGGAAAATAGGGTCAAGCTCAGACAAGTGGTTATCGGATCAGGGCCGATTAGAATCGGTCAAGGAATAGAGTTCGACTATGGTTGTGTTCACGCTGTGAAAGCGATTAGAGAGGCCGGAATGGATGCGGTTTTGATGAACAATAACCCAGAGACAGTTTCAACAGATTTCGATACCTCAGACCGTCTATACTTCGAACCCTTAACTTTAGAGTATGTCACAGAGGTACTTTTGCGTGAGAAAGCACATGGGATTCTTCTACAATTCGGTGGGCAGACCGCAATCAATCTAGCATTGCCTCTCGAAGCGAGATTATCTGTGCTAAATATGGAATTAGAAATTCTAGGAACTACATGTGATGCAATAGATGAGGCAAGTGACAGAGAGAGATTCGAGGCTTTCGCTGAAAGAATTGGATTGCAAATGCCTCGTGGTGCAACAGGTACGAGCGCTGATGATGTGCGTGCTGCAGTAGTGAAAATAGGGTTCCCTGTACTGATTAGGCCTTCATATGTATTGGGTGGAAGAGGTATGGAAATTCTAGCTAATCAAAAGCAATTGGAAGCATATCTTGCAGAAGCATATCTCGCACCAGACAAGCCGTTACTTGTAGATGAATATCTGGGTCATGCAACCGAATTAGATGTTGATGCTGCTTCGGACGGTAATGAGGTTCTAATCGGTGCTGTAATGGAACATTTAGAAGAAGCAGGTATTCACTCTGGAGACTCAACTTGTTTCATCCCAACTCAAAACATTAGTGAAGAGATGTTGGATAGAGTTAAGGAACAGACAAAAAAGATCGGAATCGGTTTGAAAATTCGAGGTTGCTTCAATATCCAATTCGCCATACAGGGAGATGATTTGTATTGCCTAGAAGTTAATCCTCGTAGTAGTAGAACCGTTCCTTTTGTTGCTAAGGCTACAGGTGTGCCAATGGCTAGGATTGCTGCTCGAGTAACGCTTGGAATAGGATTGAATGAACAAGTAATTCCAGAGGCAACTTCTGGACATGTAGCGGTTAAGGCGCCGGTATTCCCATTCATTAAGTTGCAAGGATTAGATCCTGCACCTGGCCCTGAAATGAAATCAACTGGAGAAGTATACGGTTCTGATAATAGAGCAGATGTAGCATACCTCAAAGCAAGATTGGCTACTGAAATTCCTGTCGCAAAAGAAGGTGGTGCATATCTTACGGTTAGGGATGAGGATAAGGAAGCATTAGTTCCAGTTGCAAAAGCCCTCATGGAGATGGGCTTTACCATCTATGCTACACCTGGTACTGCCGATGTAATTAGGGCGAATGGAGTCAAGGCCCAAACAGCCTATAGAATAAATGATAGAAAGCACCCTGATGCTCTTGATTTAATGCGCAAAGGAGAGGTTTCATTCATAGTAAATGTGCCGACGATTTCAGGTGGAGCAGTTAGAGATGGCAATATGATGCGAAGACTCGCAGTTGAGATGAACATACCATTTGTAACTACAATGTCTGGAGCGGTTATGGAAGTCTCTGCAATCAAGGCAAATAGAGAAGTCGACCTAGTGCCAATGAGGCTGAAAGTCAATTATTGATCAGCACGCATCGTAAGCTTCGATGATATACTCAGTCAGTGGACTAGTCCAAGCAAGGTCGCTAATGCCATCTCTGCCTTCGGAGTCATAGACTCTAACAACATCTTGAACACGTACATTGCCGCCGCTAGAGCGTGCCAAAATAGTCTTTGGCTTCAGGACCTTTCCGGTGCCATGAGGGTCATAGATAGTGTCGAGAGCTTCTGCCAAGAACCAATCAGATTTGTCAGCCGCCTTGCCTTCAAATTTCTTGGTTGGCCTCTTTGCTCCACCGAATAATCCACCGGATTTCTTTTTCGGAGATGTCGCATTCGATTTCTTCTTTGTTCCAGCGGAGGACTTGGATGATTTGGCTGCGCCCTTCTTATTTTTGCCGCTCTTAGAAGCAGCACTTTGTCCATCTAATTCCGCTTCGAGTTCCTTGCGAATATCTTTCTCCAGTTTCTCTTTCAATGCTTCTTCATCAACAGAATCGGAATCATTCTTCATTTTCTCGATAACGGTTAGGTAATGGGAAGCAACTTGGATCAAAGCGGTCTCCATGCTCGCTTCAAGTTGCATTGAGACTACATCTCCAGAAGAATCTCTCCACTTTCTCCATTGTAGCATTGTGTTTGCGTGAATGTCTGAACCACACTTGGGGCAGAAAGAGCGCTTTGGTGGTTTTAGTACTGGAATTGAACGCATCGCTTCAGGGTCAATTCCTTCGTGCTCTCCACTAGATACGTCGTGAATGTGGGTGCTTGCTTCCATTCCCAGGTCCATCGCATCTCTGAATAACCCTTCAGATAAGTTGAGAGTACCTTTCTGGACTAAGACCCAGCCATCTGTACCACGAACGGTTGCTCGTACTGCAGCGGCAGCTGCAGCGGATTCTCCGAATTGATAATTTTTGAACGCACTCTCGCTTTCTTCGCTTGATTCTCCAGCAGCAATAGCCTCACCGATATCGACTTCATCACCATCAGCCGGAGCAGCGATACCCATCAGAATTGGGTTAGAACCATCTTCGACTTTCGCAATCATGTCGAATTTCTCTGCCATCGAGAGGTCATCACGGGTTCGAATGACATCTTTTAACTGATTCAAATCGTGCCCAGTTGAGGTTATTGGACCGCGTACTGTGAGGTCGTTTCCACATGAGAGACAAAACTTCGAAGCCGGTTCGACTCCAGCCTCACAACTGGGACAATACACTCCGCCCATGTCACGCCAACTACAGTTGGCCCCTTTCAATAGCACGGTACAGATACTACGTATCTGGTGGATTTGGCTAATTTCAGCATTATCCGAGTAAATCGAGCACGCGACTACGATCCAATTCAGACAATATCGGGGCTAATCTCGGTCCTTTTTCTTCACCAAGAATTGCAAGGTATAGGTTACGGTAACCGTCTTTGGGATTAATCCCGTTCTGTTTGAAACAAGAAGAAATCACTTCACCAATCGCCTTTGAATTCCACTCACAATCAGATAAGGATTTTTTCAAAACTTCAGAAATGTGAGAATCGAGTCCTTGCATTGGTTCATTGCGAACAATGATGCGTAATTCGTGAGGGAAGTGCCCACCGTCAATCCAATTACGCATTCTCGCCAATCTATCTGCAAGATTGGCTCCGAGTGATTGCAGGATTTCTTTATCGCTCTTGACTTGAGCAAGCATGGCCAAATGCCTGAATGAAACCGGTGAGTGTTGTGTATCTCCAATACGACTCATTCTAAGTGCTCCTTCTGCATCTTCAAGAGCCACCTTTTGCCTTCGAGACAGGCCTTCATCATCCAATTCTGATTCAATATCTCTTGCAACTAATCTTTCATATTCATCTGCTAATTCAACCAACGACATTCCTGCATCGAATGTAATGGCCTTTTTTGGTTTGGTTGAAGCTATTAGGTAACGCAAAATTTCTGGAGGAACTAATTCCAAAGCTTCCAGGGGCCCAATCGTATTGCCAGTTGAAGATGACATGGCACCTTGACCCTTCAAAGAAATCCATTCGTAAACAAGTGGGTGAGGAGGCTTATCTCCAAACAATACTGAAATCTCTTTGCCAGTATCATAAGAGCCACCAGCAGCACCATGGTCTTTGCCAAATGGTTCACAAGTCACTCCAATCCAGCCCCATTTGGCTGGCCAATCTACTCTCCATGGTAACTTACCCTCGGCCTTATTCAAATCAGATTTCCCAGGATTGCCATCTTGCATCCAGTGGACATAGGGCCACTCGAATCCAGTAACTGTAACTCCGTCAAGGCTACCATTGTGCCCATATGGGTTGTAAGGAAACCAATCAGCAGCAAGTTCGCGACCACTTACTCGTTCTATGATTTCCTTGATTTCTTCAGATCTTTCACATGCCATTCTTGATTTTTCAGCGAATTCTCCATTTGCATATGAGGTGTAATTATCGATAATTCTTGGTTTGACATCAATCTGTTCAAGCGCAGCTAGGAATGGTTCAAGGAAATGTTGTGCATAATTTCGTCCATCATTACCAGGCCTTCCCTTCTCATCAGGTGCAGGAATGATGGCCAATGGACATCCAATGTATTGTTCGTATTCATCCGATAGGAATGGGTAGACTTTGCGCAAAGGATCAGCCGAGTCAACAATGAATACTGACTCTGCATCCATTCCTGCATCTCTGCAAGCCCTTGCAACCATGTCACCAGTAAGGATTTCACGTAAATGTCCGATGTGAAATTCACCACTGGGAGTAATTCCTGAAGCGATAATGTGTTTGTTGCCTCGCTGCGACAAAGTTTGTGCAGCAAAGTCAGCCCAATGCAAGAATACCACCTCAAACTACTGCGGCTCTAACAATTCCTCTAAGAGGTACTCCTTCGATTTCATTTCTGACAGTCTTGTTGACCAAAACCATACACAAAGCAACTTCGGCACCTGCTTCGCGCATGGATTCAATTGTTCTAGTCATGGTTACACCGGTAGATAGTACATCATCGACGATAGCGATTCGTTTTCCAGACACATGCCCGTACTTATTCGATAGTGATCCCTTACCTGGCCCACCATCGACATTTCTGTGAATTGCAACTTCGCATCCCAGTTGGCTAGCAACTTCATTTGCAAACAGAACACCATTGATTGATATTCCAACGATTGTGTCGATGCTATCGCCACATTCTTCAGCAGTCACATCTGCCAATATTGCTCCAATAGCCGCAATTCTTTGTGGCCTTACACCTATAGTTCTCCAGCCGATTCTAACATCTTGCGGTTTTTCATTACTCGTGCTTTCGGCTAACAACCATGAAATTGTATCCTGTGAAAGAGATAATTCATCCGCAATCTGTTGGGAATTGAGCCCTTCTTTACGTAGATTAGACACCATATCTCGTAATTGTTCGATGCTCAAACCTTGTTCCATGAATACATTCGGGTAGTCTATCAGACATCAAACCATCGTTGGGCCAGAGGGAAAAGATGCGGAAACCCTCAAATGGGGCGGACTCGGCGAGTGATTTGATGTCCGACTTCGAGTATGAGTCTTTGCTAGACCGAGCTAGGTCAAATATTCCCGAGGAAATCTCTAACCGCGCACGTTGGACTTTACCTGATCCACAAATCATGATCGAAGGTTCAAACACGATTTTCCGAAACTTTACTGAAGTTGTAAATCATATGGACAGGGATGAGAATCATGTCTATCAATTTATGCTGAATGAATTGGGTACTGCAGGTTCAAGAGACGGACCTCGTGCTAGATTCAAAGGTAGGATTCCTCCTAAGAGATTGAAGAAAGCAATCGTCAATTATGTCAACACATACATCAAGTGTGTTCAATGCAATGCACCTGATACAAATTTCATCAAGCAAGACCGAACGACTCTTCTCAAGTGTCAGGCTTGTGGCGCTACTCGACCAGTCAAGCTTTGAGATCGAGCGAGTGTTCGGTAGGCAATTTACCGCCACTCAAATATTCCACAAGGTTAGGTATGGCCTCTTTAGTTAGTCTAAACCACTCTCCTTCTGGGTAAATAACGCAGGTGGGCCCATTTTCGCAATAATCTAGGCAACCTGATTTTTGCACTCGAACATCATCAAGGCCCCTTTCCTTAGCAGCATTCTTGAATTCTTTCATCAAATCAAGAGAACCTTTCTCTGAACAACACCCACGTGTAGAACCCTCAGGTCTAGTGTGACCACAGACGAAGGCATGCATTCTATAGCCTGCAACTTCTCTTCCTTTAGGATCCATTGGCAAACACCTCATCGATGGAATTAGCTAGTTTGAAATCACGTTCTGTAATTGCGTTTACATCGTGACTCCAAGTTTTCACAACCACACTTCCCCAGGAAAGGATAAATTCTGCATGATGGTTTTGGTCTTCACAAACCTGTCCAGCACGATTTACGAAATCTAATGCTAGGACAAAATCAGGAAATGGAAATGATTTCTCTAAGTGATGGTTGTCAATCACTTCCCACGACAAAAAATCAGCCCCAAAGGTGTGAATCATCATTGCCCTTGGTCTTCTTCTCTACTTTTTCATGTAGGTTGGTGCGTCTTTTTTGGTCCGCTCTTTCGAACTCAAGCAATTCCTTGTCATCGATGTATGCAGGGCGGGTATGTGCTACCAAAACCACCCTAACGATTACTTCGCGTGCAATGTAAACATGTTCATCATCAGTTGTAAGAAGTTCAATTGAGGATTTACCAGATGAAAGTAATCTGCCCCTAACCCAAGTCTCGTCACCATCTCTTAGTGCTCTAGCATCGAGTTGAATTTCAACTAGGTCGTCCTTTCTCAAACCATGACGTCGCTCCATCAAGTCGCCTGTATGAACGCTTTGCAAGTCATTAATATCAGGAGAACCTAGTTCTTCCCACATGCTTTGAGCCCATTCTGGGAGGTCCGACATGTTTGCGTGTTGGGGCTCCCCCTTCTAAGCACTGACGCATGCGAAACTTACCTACTGATTGAAAAATGGGAGGCGGCCCCCTTGTGTTGGAGGCATTCCCGTGAAGGTTGTATGGCGAGACTTAGTTACCGTATTAACCGAGGAGGAAGTTCTCGATAAGGGCTTTAGTAGAGCAAGAAAATCAGCAGACAGGGTTGACGACCCAGTCAAAGTGTTCCGAGTACGTAAACAACTTACACGAATGGTGCAAACCGCAGCTGATGTGATGTCACAATATCTCGAAGACACAGAGCGCTCTTGGCCCAGCCTTGATCAAATGCCGATTTTTGACAAGGCTATGGTTGACGCATGCGTAGGATGTGACGACTATCGTCACCATCTCTCAATGTTAGGCTGGGGTGCAAAACAGATGCGAAAAATCGCTAAGCAAAATTCTGACAAAATTATTCGTTCAGCAAGGTTTGAAGTTATGCATGACGCTAGAAAGGAAGCTTATGGGCGACTATCCAGCATCATTAGAAGACTAGGGCCTTCATTGGATTGGCTTCACGAGAGTCGATTGATACTCAGAAAATTGCCAGTGATCGACCAAGTCTGTCCAACAATTGTGGTTTGTGGGGCTCCTAATGTTGGTAAGAGTGCATTCATTTCTTCTTTATCGAGTGGAAATATGGAAGTTAATCACTACCCGTTTACCACAAAACAAATTCACGTAGGTCACTTCAAACATCGTAGAGTGCCACATCAGATGGTAGATACTCCCGGTCTTTTGGACAGACCAATGGATGATAGGAATGCGATTGAGATGCAAGCCATTGCAGCGATTGAGCATGTTGGTAGTTTGTGCATTTACTTGATGGATATATCTGAACAGTGTGGAACCAGTTTGGATGACCAACACAATCTCCTAGAGGAAGTCAAAACTTTACTTCCAGACATTGACATCATCGTGGTCGTCTCAAAGGCTGACTTAATGGAGCCAAGGCCAGAGAATTGGGAAGAAGTGCAGCAAGCAGAATCCGATTGGGATGGCGAGGGGGAGCCAGAATTACCTGTATTAATCGACGAGGAAGGATGTGTTACAATATCTGCTTTAGATGATGTTGGGGTTACTGCTCTGAGGTTGGAAATAGTTAGGCGCTGTAAAGCGAATATGGCCAGTGACCCCCTGTCTTTGCCAGAAGGTTGGCATCGTCAAGATTAGGCACCAAAGCCGAATAATTGCAAAGCAATTGGTGCAACTATTGCTGCAAAGAATACGAAGAACATGATTCGCATCATCTTGTCATTCCTTTCTTGCTTCTCCAATTTGTCTACACAAGTTTGTTCTTTGCAAATTCGAGGGTCAATTTTAACATCGATATTGATTCCACACATTCTGCAATGCTTGTGAGCGCTGATATGTGAGGAAATTTTAGATCTTGTATTGCTGATTTTTTTGCTAACCTTGTCCTTAATCGCCTTCGCATCTACCATTCTATCAATCCACCTTGACCAAAGTTCCAATGAAGGGCCTACCTTCAAGGGCGTCTTCTAACCTGCTTAAATCTCTTCCATCGAGCACTGCAAGTCTGATGCTTGCATCCATTGCCCATTTGACTGCTATTGGGTCCACTGCTGCAGATTCACCTGGACCAAGTGCATCAGTTCCAGTAATTGCTGCCAATTCAGATAATGTTAGTTCTTCAATTGGCTTAGCCTCTGTGTTAGTCCTTGGGTCACAATCATGAATATGGCTGACATTTGTTGCAATTACACAGTGTGAGGCCCCGCAATCTCTTGCCAGTGCAACAGCTACAGCATCTGTGGTGTGGCCAGGAGTTGTTCCTCCCATGATTACGATATTGTGGGATTCGAGCAATTCTGCTGCTTCATTTGTTGAAGTTGGAATAATTGGGCACACATTACAGCCAATATCTTGCAAAGATTGCTGCAATATCGTGGCGTTTATTCTTGTAGCGGCAATGCCGACAGTATCTAGTCTATAGAGGTCGGTAAAAGATTGCTTTGCCAAAGAAATAGCTTCTCTTGCAGGAAGCCCTCCTCCCACAACAATCCCCAACTTACGAGCATTTCCTTCAAAGTGAACGGCCATTTGACGTAGTTGTCCAAACCAAATCGATCTCTGTTCCGCTTCTTCAGGGCGCAGAAGCGAGCCGCCAAGGGCGACTATTTGGGTCGGCATCAACACTGCGTGAAAGTCGACCATTGATGATGCTTCCTTCTCAGAAGGCTTCAAAGTCCCCGCCTCAGCCCTATGGGCTGGGGGAGACCTGAATGAGTGATGATCCTGAACAGGCTACCCGTAATCTCAAACTTAAACTGGCTCTTGAGGATCTCAGAGAAATGAAGGGTTTTGGGACCGAACTGGTCACAGTCATCATTCCTCCTGATAGGCAAGTTTCCGATGCTCGTCAGATGCTACAAAACGAACATGGGCAGGCTGCAAATATCAAATCAAAGTCGACAAAAAAGAATGTACAGGCTGCGATTGAGTCAGCGATTTCATCATTGTCAAAATATCGGGATGCAGGAGAAAGAGGCATCGCTTTGTTTACCGGGTCAATAATTGTTGGAAACAACAAGACGAGGCATGTCACCGTAGTTATTGACGACCTTCCACAGCCTCTGTTGTCATTCAGGTACCGCTGTGATTCACGATTTGAGTTAACTCAACTTGAAGATATGCTAATCGATAAAAAGTCGTATGGATTATTCGTAATCGATCGTTCTGAAGCAGCATATGGAATAGCCAGTGGAAAGCGTATACATGTCCAAGAACACCTTGTTTCTAATATCATGGGTAAGCACCGCCAAGGTGGCCAATCTGCCCAAAGATTCGAGAGATTGATTGAGGAGGCTGCACATAAGTTCTTCAAGCGTGCCACCGAGCATGCTTGCTCATACTGGTTGCCAGAATTGGAAAACATTCAGGCAATAATCATTGGCGGACCAGGTGCAACCAAGGATTTCGTTGTTAAGAATGAATATTTCCATCACGAAATAGTCAAAAAAATAGCCAAGACCACATTTGATGTTGGCTATTCAAATGAAAGCGGAGTTAGAGAACTAGTAGACAATGCAGGCGGCTTGATGGGCGAAATTGAACTCGATGCTGAGAGAAAGGTAGTCACAGAATTCCTTGAAGAATTGGTGAAGACCCATCCTAAGGCGACTTATGGCGAGGCCATGATAAGACAAGCACTGGAACAGGGCGCTGTTGCCAAGTTGCTAATCAGTGAAGGTATGCGAAAGAATGTAGTTGACATAAAATGCAATTCATGCTCAAATGAATGGACAGTAAGCATCGGTCGAACCGATGCGTTGCCGCCTTGCCCTAGTTGTAAAGCAGAAGGCGATAGTCTAAGAGAAGTAAATTCAATCTCTCTAATTGATGAATTCTCGACGCTCGCAGCAAAAGGGCGTTCAGAGGTGAAATTTGTCTCAATAGATACCGAAGAGGGTGCGCAATTGAATTCAGGATTTGGAGGACTAGCTGCAGTTCTTCGCTACCCAATTATGTGACGAGGTGATGATGTGGATATTCTAAGGAAGATTATCGAGCCATCATTAGAGTCAGCACTAACCGACATCGGTGTTACAGGTGATTTTTGGAAGAAGGCGCTCGGTACGAGCAGAGAGAGGGACCAAGGGGACTTGTCTCTTCCATGCTTTCCATTTGCAAAGCAACTGGGACGTAATCCTGCAGAAATCGCAGAAGATTTAGCCTCTTCATTATCAGGAGATTTTGAAGTCTCCGCAATGGGAGGTTACCTCAATTTCAAAGCTAAATCAGAATGGCTTGCTAACCATGTGATTAATCTTGATTTGACTCCAGGTAATAGGGATGTTCTCATCGAACATACTAGTGCCAATCCCAACGGCCCATTCCATGTAGGTCGTGCACGTAATGCTATTCTTGGCGACACCTTGGTGCGCCTAAACAGGTTGTTCGGCAATCAAGTGCGTGCAGAATACTATGTTGATGATATGGGTAAGCAAGTAGGTGTACTTGCTTGGGCTCTCGAGAATCTTTCAAAGAACAAAGTTGATGAAATTCTCAACGATGAGGATAATTTCAATCCGCGCTGGTCTGGAAAGAAAGATCACGAAACGGTTCGCTGGTACCAAGCGGCCCAAACCTTGCGTTCAAAGGATGGTGCTGAAGTAATCGAAGAGGCAATTGCTCAATTGGTTCACGCGTCTGAGCATGGAGATAATGCAGTACTTTCTCAATTTGAACAAGCATACAAGCCAGTGCTTGATGGAATGCTGGAAACACTCTCTAGACTAGGGATCGAGTTCGATACTTTCACCAAAGAATCAAAATTCGTTGTTGATGGAACTGTTTCAGCATTGATGAAGCGTTTAGAGGCGCTGGATATTCATGGTGTGGCAGATAACGGAGCCCACTATTTGGACCTAGGACAAAGAGGGCTCAAAGGGAAGACTGATTTCTTCTATAGAAGAGGCGATGGCTCTTCTTTGTATGCTACTAGAGATATTGCTTATCACATGTGGAAATGGCAACAATGTGACAATTTGGTGAATATTCTTGGGGAAGATCATAAATTGCAAGCAAAGCAAGTAGGCATGACATTGACAGAATTGGGTGAAAAAATACCAGAAGTAATGTTCTATGCTTTCATCAAACTACCTGAAGGAAAGATGAGTACTCGTAAAGGGAATGTCGTATACATGGATGACCTTCTAGAGGAAGCAAAAGCACAAGCTGCATCTGTAGTAAGAGAATTGAGGAGCGATTTAGGTGAGGCTGAAGTGGATGCTATTGCGGAAGCAGTTGGCGTTTCAGCCGTACGATTTAATATCGTAAAAGTGAGTCCAGATAAGGGCTTTACATTCAGGTGGGAGGAAGCACTTTCTTTCGAAGGAGAAAGCGCGCCATTTGTCATGTACTCTCACACAAGAGCATGTTCGATTGCTAGAAAAATCGGGCGCTCTTCGCAGATGGATAGCACTGGAGAGATTCTACCTGCAATGCATGAATTGCTGCGAGTAATGGCATGTTATAGTGACAAATTAGGTCACGCAGTGAATGAAAACAGGCCTCATGTATTTGCAATTTACATGCTTGAATTGGCAACTGCGTACAATTCATTCTATCGTGACTGTCATGTAATCAAAGATGGTGTTGTAAACGAATTCAACTACGCAATAAGCGAGAAAGCAAGGGAATTACTTCGAGAAGGCATGAATGGGATAGGCATTATTCCTCTGGAATCGATGTGAATGGGTCTTCAGGCGTTCTTCCTGCGGCTTCCACTTCAGCGCCAATTATTCTCAATTCAGTTAACGCATCATCAATCGATTCTGTCTGTTTTAGGAATCTAGTAGGTGGCCAACCGAGGTCTATTTTGCCAGGTTCGATAGTTGATTCTTCTATCCACGCTTCACAAGCATTTCCAGTGCACATCGCAGAGTAAGTGTCCAGGTCTAGCCAAAATGTCCTCCGTTTGCAAACTGGACAATCTCTACAGTGCATACTTGACAAAACAATCATGCCATCATCGCCAACTTGGTCTACTTCCCAAATGACTAGATCAGATCGATTAAGCGACATTAAGTGCGATTTACGTAAGAATGCCCGTAGTACCTTCCAAGCGACCTCTTCAGTTGAGAATACACCCAATCCAATCGTTCCACCGCTCTCCTCGGTAACAGAGGGTACGAATACTCTCGAGGGGGCGGTCATGGAGAGTGCTGGCAAGAGGCAGCCCTTCAATCCCTCGTCCATTCATGTTCTACAACAGCCAATCCACCAGGGTGAGGAAATGGGGCGTCGGGTTTCTCGATTCTAATAGAAATTGCATCGATTATTGGATTGTCACTAATCTTTTTGACAAGCATACTACAAAGTGTTTCCATCAGTTTTACCGGTGCAGAATTTACAACTTCAGAATCGACTGCGGCTTGCAGGTCCGCATAATTTAGAGTTTGATCAATATCATCTTCTACGACATCTTTGGCCAAAGTAGCCCAGATAGATATGATGAAGGGTTGCTGCTGCTCTCTTTCGTAATCAAATACGCCATGGCAGGCCATTACTTCGTAAGATTCGAGCCCAACTCTAGTGGCCATCGAATCACTCCTCTCTTTCGTGAACCCAAATCAAATGATAACCAAATTGAGTTTTGATAGGTGAAGACACAGTCTTGAGAGGTATTGTCCAAACCACTTCATCAAATTCACGGACCATTTGTCCTTTCCTGAACCATCCCAAATCACCACTCCTTTGGCTTGATGGGCAATCGGATTTCTTACGTGCAGTCTTCTGAAAGTCTTTGAATTTCTTGATGTTTGAAGCAAGTTGTGTTGCTTCTCCTTTACTCTTTACTAGAATGTGGCTTGCATGTGCGCTTGGATTGACCATTTTTTCACCTCAGGCATCAGGATTGTAGGCTAGGTACTTCATGTAGTTTCCATAAATTGTGACAGAAATTCCTAGACTCTCTTCATTGAATCTCGATATGTCATCAAGATAGGTGTGATATTCCCAGGACCCACTGCCATAGCATACAGCGGCTCTCCCAATCGTATTTCCTCCATCTAAGTTGTAAACGAAAGGACAGTGGTCAGAATTGCATGGCATTCCATTTGATTCACCTTTTGCTCCATCATATAATCCAAGGTTGATCTGGTATTTTTCCGCCATTTCAGGGTTAGCGGCTTTGTATTCTTCAGCTAAGGCTTCAATGTGACGATAATCTTCAGGATGATTTGCGAAAAGGGTAACAGAATTTCCTCTATCGCCTCTCTCAATATCGACATGGTTCATATCGAGATTGATGTATAGCCTCAAATTAGCAGCCAAATCTTGGTTCATCTCATCAACATATGCAGTTGAACCCCACAAACCTTCTTCCTCACCACCCCATGTACAGAATCTGATTGTTCTTTCAGGTTCTCCATGCTTAGCAATATGCTCGGAAAACATAGTAGCCATCTCTAGCACTGAAGCGGTACCTGAGGTATCATCGATTGCACCAGGTCCATGGTACACTGTGTCGTGGTGTCCACCGACAATTAACAAATCGTCACTATCTGTATAGTAAGTGCCACATGGTACTCTTATTGTCAACTCTTGATCGTTGGTTACATCCATTATCATCTCAAGTCTGCCACTTCCGTTGATTACAACAGACTCTAGAATCTCTCCTGCATCTTTACTCATTGCGATGAAGGCCATTTGTGATGGAACACTTCCACCATTTGCATCGACCATAGCACTGTAGCCAGTTCCTTTGAAAATAGGCACACAATCATTGCCTTCTATCTTACCACAATTGTAGTTTTTGTTGACCCTAATTATGGACTCAAGGTCATTTTCTATAGCACGAACCATTATGTCCGTATTGCCAGAGATAGAGCCTCCTCCAACAAGGTATCCTACCTTGCCAGCAGCTGATGCCCAAAGAGCATCATCAGAACCATTTCCAAGGTGTACGACTTCGATATTTTGGCCAAAGGTGATTGTAGACTCTCCAGAGAATCCTTGAATGACATAATCCATCCTGTGATTGAATGTAACAATTTGTTGTCCTACATCAGCAGGAGAGCAAGGAACAATCCCTATTCCACCTACTGTACCAGGCGTGCACGCACGCAGGCTTGGTTCGCTATTCACACTGTGCATTGGAACTTGATATGTGTGAAGTGTTGATTGGTATCCTAGTTCTTCGAATAGAGCCGTGATGTACTCTGCAGTAGCTTGCTCTTCAGCGGAACCACTCATTCTTCCCTTCCAGTCTGGATGGCCTAATTCAAGTAAGTCTTCGGCATATCCACGGGCACGATCTTGGTCAAATGCCATTGAAGCGCCATAGTCCACAGGGTCTTCTTCAAGATAGAAGTACATGAAAGTCGATGAGATGAATAGAGCGACCAGAATTCCAGCAATCACAGTAGAATTCTGAAGAAAATCAAGTACGGAGCGCCTATTGTTAGCCTCACTCCAATCCTCTGCGATTTCTGCAGAAATAACTTCGTCATCACTCACCGTAATTCCTCTCCAGTCCATCGTTTTGTCAGTTCATTTTTCCTTCCAAGGTGGTCAAGAATTCTTGCAACTATAAAGTCGATTAAATCCTCCATACTTTGTGGTAAGTTGTAAAATCCTGGCGATGCAGGGATAACGGTTACTCCCCATCCAGATAATTTTGCCATATTCTCAAGGTGGACGGTTGCATAAGGCGCTTCTCTTGGAACGATGATTAGATTTCTCCTCTCCTTCATGGCGACAATTGCAGAACGTGTTGCTAGATTATCACCAATGCCTGCTGCCAGTTTGCCCAATGTCGTGCCACTACATGGACAGATTACAACTGCATCAATAGCAGCAGAACCTGATGCTGACTTTGCTGCAATGTCGTTGTTATCCTCAAGCAGTGCCCCGGTTTTCTCAGCAAGAGACTCCGGTGTTAGGCCTTTACATTCGTGAGCCATCGTTAGACGGCCAGATTCAGTGACAACTAGCCTAGCATCACTGCCGAGGATTTCTGCCAAGCGCACTCCATATGCTGCGCCTGAAGCACCAGAGATTACCAAAACAATCTCGCCCATCAGTTGATTCTCGTATGAAATCATCTATCAAGGTATGTTCAAGGCTGTGCGTAGCACAGTTTCCAAAACATCTACTGCGGCAGCAAATGATTCTGGGTCTATAGACCAACCTACTCTAAGCCAATCATCTAGTCCAATATCGAACATACAACCGGGTACTGCAAGCAATCCGTACTCCTTTCCAATGGTGTCGATCATTTTCATGGTGTCAACACCGGGGACTCTGAAAGCTCCGAAGACACCGTAAGGTGGTGGATTCCACTCTATTCCTACTCTGTTTAGTACTCCTTGTAGTACCGGTAGGTTCTTTTCTCGATAGTATTCGATTAGTTCTACAGGTTCATTAAGCCGATCTTTGACATGTTCGGCAATCCTAATGACTGGTGAAGACATCATTCCTGCCATGTTGTGAAACACATTTTCAGTATTTGCAATGATTTCTCTACTTGCTATAATCCAACCATATCGAATCACTCCTAAGCCGTGTACTTTTGTTAATGATGATATGGTGATGCAATTCTCACCCTCTAAGTACATGGGCCTCCAATTTCTATCTGCTCCTGCATATACCTCATCACTAATGATTCTCACATCATTATCTCTGCACTCTTTAACCAACCAAATTCTATCTTCTTCAGTGTATGACCATCCCACAGGGTTTAGTTGAGGACAGACCATCAACAAATCAACTTGAGATAAAACACTGGACCATTCATCTCTATCGATTATCCAAGCGCTATCAGTCGGTTTACGTCTGACGATTAAAGTCTCAAGACCGAGGATTCTAGCCGTTTGGCTTAGTGGGCCGTATGATGGCATCTCTACAGCGACTTTACCTCCACGAGATGCAGCTGAAATAGCGATACTAATTCCGTGAGTGGCTCCATGAGTTAGATGCACATTCTCGACCGGAACTCCATACATTTCACTGACCATTTTTCTTTCATCCACATCTGGGCCTCTGTGATCTTTCCATACTTCATCAATAGCATCCAATTCCCATGGGAATTGAAGCCCCGAGAAAGAAAGATTGTGTGGCCTCATTTCCTTTAGGCGAGGAATATACCATTTCAGGTAAGAAACCGAAGGAATATCCGAGCCCTTTGCAGGATTCCCTGCTGTTGGATGATAGCCTTCCATGATTCGCTGATAGGGGTTCGACTAATGAATGATTCATTCTTTGAAAATAGTTCTTGATAATGCTGATGTATCGTTTAGTAGAGATTCCAGTATTTCGTTCTTAGTGATATCAATTCCAAGTGCAGAAAGACTGGTTGTTGTATCTTGTCCCAATCCACACCCACTGACCATCTCGACTCTTCCAGGAGGTGTATTGTAATTGATAGTCAAGCCATGTCTGCTTGTCCATCTCAAAAAAGAAAGTCCAATCGAACAGATTTTATTCGTACCAATCCATACTCCTTGCATTCTTTCATCTCTCTTCCCCACAATGTTATGTTCAGATAATGCCTCAATCACCCATTGTTCAAGAATTGCAATTACTGCTTTGACATTTGACTCTCCGTCTAAATCCCATTTGAATATTGGATAGATTACCAATTGCCCAGGCCCGTGCCAAGTAAGCCCTCCGCCTCTATCGACAGCAGATGTTGCATAACCTTCTGGCGGCAGGATCCCATCGTTACGCGCTCGTGGCCCAACAGTGACAATTTCATCATGCTCACATATCAAGAGGGTGTCTATTATTTCATCCTCTATTCTTTTTGCTTGCATAACACGCATCAATTCGTCAGCATCTGAATGGCTAATTTGGCCAATATTGCTGACAACGAATTCACGCATTAGCACACCTCAGAATCTGCCGCTGCTTCCGAATCCACCATCGCCTCTGTCGGTAGTGGATAATTCTTCAACACTTACTTCTCTGTAAGTGGTAATTGGTACTGGTGCGATTAACATTTGTGCCACTCTTTCACCCTTGGTCAATTCTATATGGTCTCCTTCTCCTATCCAAGTGGCTAATACCATCAATTCTCCTCGATAATCTGAGTCGATTGTTCCAACCCCATTAGGCATTATCATTCCCTTTGCACCAAGGGAGGAACGCGAGCGAATTTGACCCTCCCATCCTTCTGGGATTGCTACAGCTATTCCGGTTCTAATTTTTGCCGAAGCACCTTTGCGGACAACGGTATCTTCGAGTGCCCGTAAATCCCATCCCGCTGCTGATTTGCTGCCCTGAGTTGGTATGGATGCTTCGGAGTCCAACTTCGCAAACAGTACTTCGACGCTTTGCCGCATGATACCTTCCAAGTGCAGGAGGCACTCAAGGGCTTTGGTCGAATGTTGAAAACCATGCTGATTTATTGAAAACTTCAACTGAAAATCAATGATAGAATGATAAACCCCCGACATTCATCTAACTAAGCCTGACCTTACGAGATGCCGCTCCAAAATTGGTGCGAAAAGTTGTGGTTGATTACACAACCTTATAGGCTCGTTTGAACGGCCAATAAAATCCACCGCGAGCGAAAAATGGGAGGGAGACAAGATGCAGCCAGAATCACAAAATCAAGATGGCTTTGATCTAGACCTTTCTTCCGAGTTTGTTGAACCAATGCTCAAGGAATCCTTGGACAGATTTGTTCTATTCCCTATAGAACATACAGAGGTCTGGGAGATGTACAAAAAACATGCAGCATCATTTTGGACGGCAGAGGAAATTGACCTTGCCGAGGATGCCAAAGATTGGGCAGCACTAACCTCAGATGAACAACATTTTTTGAAACATGTTCTTGCATTCTTTGCTGCTTCTGACGGAATCGTGAATGAGAATTTGGTTGTAAATTTCGCTAATGAAGTTCAATGGGCTGAAGCTCGAACTTTCTACGGTTTCCAAATCATGATGGAGAACATCCATGCTGAAACCTATTCTTTGCTAATTGATACTTACATCAAAGATCCAAATGAGAAGGAGCACTTGTTTAAGGCATTAGAAACGGTTCCTTCTGTGGAGAAGAAAGGTAAGTGGGCTCTACGCTGGCTAGATAGGAAGAGAGCATCTTTCGCAGAGAGACTGGTTGCATTTGCTGCAGTCGAGGGAATATTCTTCTCGGGTTCATTCTGTGCAATTTTCTGGCTCAAGAAGCGCGGTTTGATGCCAGGTCTGACTTTCTCAAATGAATTGATTAGTCGGGATGAAGGCCTACACTGTGATTTTGCTTGCTTACTGCACTCGATGTTATTGCGAGGGTCAGGTGAAATGAAAATCCATCAAATTATTTCCGAAGCTGTAGATATTGAGATCGAATTTGTCACAAATGCTCTTCCAGTTTCTTTGATTGGTATGAATGCCGATTTGATGAAGCAATACATTCAATTTGTCGCTGATAGGTTATTGGTTTCACTGGGTGCAACTAAGTTGTACAATGCAGACAACCCATTCCCTTGGATGGAGATGATTTCTATGCAAGGTAAGACCAATTTCTTCGAGAAGAGAGTTGGCGAGTATCAAAAGGCTGGTGTAATGGGTTCATCTAGTCTCGGAGCGGTACAACAACGCTTCTCGATGGAGGAAGACTTCTAAACCGTACGCGTACGACAGCGGATGTTGCACACTCACAAGGAAACATATCGGGGGGACAGAAAATATGGGTCTACAAGTAGTCAAAAGGAATGGGGAAAAGGAGGATGTCAGGTTTGACGCAATCCAAGAGAAGTTGTTAAGGCTCTCTGAAGGCTTGAATCAGGACTGGGTCGATCCTGGAATGGTTTCTAAGTTGGTAATCGAAGGCTTGTATGATGGTGTGACAACCACAGAACTAGACGAATTAGCTGCTGAAACCGCTGCTTCACTGGCTGCTCAGCACCCCGATTATTCTAAACTTGCAGCCCGAATTTGCGTCGACAACCTACATCGTTCTACCAAGGATATTTTCAGCGATGTAATCTCTGATTTAAGGAATTACATAGACCCTGAATCAGGAAAGCACGCTCCTTTAATTTCCGAAGAAGTATATGACATCATAATGAAGAATAAAGATGTTCTAAATGCACATATCGATTATGGACGTGACCACAATTACGATTATTTCGGGTTCAAAACTCTTGAGCGTTCTTACCTACTTCGCCTCGATGGCCAAGTCGCAGAAAGACCTCAACACATGTTAATGCGAGTTGCAGTCGGTATTCATCATGGGAAAATCGAGAAGGCATTGGAGACTTATGATTTGATGAGCGAAGGATGGTTTACTCACGCAACTCCTACCCTTTTCAACTCAGGAACGCCTACTCCGCAAATGTCGTCTTGCTTCCTATTGACAATGATTGAAGATTCCTTGGATGGAATCTATGATACTCTCAAGCAATGTGCTCGTATCTCAAAATCCGCTGGCGGAATTGGGCTATCCATTCACCAAATTAGGTCAAAGGGCTCTTACATCAAAGGAACAAATGGCCATTCCAATGGTCTGGTTCCAATGTTACGAGTCTTCAACGATACAGCACGATATGTCGACCAGGGTGGCGGCAAGCGGAAAGGAAGTATCGCGATTTATCTAGAGCCATGGCACCCTGATATCTTTGAATTCCTCGACTTGAGAAAGAATCATGGAAAGGAAGAGATGAGAGCACGTGATCTATTCTACGCATTATGGACTCCAGACCTATTCATGGAAAGAGTTGAAGCGAATACAGAGTGGTCGCTATTCTGTCCAAATGAGTGCCCTGGACTTCACGACACCTATGGTGATGAATTCCGAGCATTATATGCTAAGTATGAATCCGAAGGGCGTGCTCGAAAGACTGTAAAGGCTCGAGAAGTATGGGATGCAATCACTCAATCACAGATTGAGACTGGGACCCCATACATGTTGTACAAAGATGCGTGCAATGAGAAATCCAATCAGAAGAATCTGGGAACAATTAGATCCTCTAATCTATGTACAGAAATCATCGAATACACCGCTCCTGACGAAGTTGCTGTTTGCAACCTAGCATCGATTGCTCTACCAAAGTTCGTCAATGCTGAAAACGGAGAATTCGACCATCAGAAATTATTCGATGTCACTTATCACGCTACTGGAAATTTGAATCGAGTAATCGATGTAAATTTCTATCCAGTTAAGGAAGCGAGGAATTCGAACATGCGCCACCGACCGATAGGTCTGGGTGTACAGGGTCTTGCAGACACATTTGCAATGCTAAAGATGCCATTCGAATCTGAGCAAGCACGTCAACTAAATCGAGAAATCTTCGAGACAATTTACTTCGCATCTTGTTATGCAAGTATGGATGCCTCTAAGGAAGAAGGCCCATACTCTACTTTCGAAGGCTCTCCGGCAAGTGAAGGAATATTGCAGCCAGACTTGTGGGGCGTTAGTGATCACTCCGGTCGCTGGGATTGGGATTCATTGAAGGCTCAGATTATGGAACATGGTATGCGCAATTCATTGATGGTTGCTCCAATGCCAACAGCTTCTACTAGCCAAATTCTAGGAAATAACGAGTGCTTCGAAGCATTCACTTCCAATCTATATGTTCGACGAACATTATCTGGAGAATTTATTGTTCTGAACAAACACTTAGTCACTGACTTGATTGAGCGAGGACTTTGGTCTCTAGAGATGAAGGAAGAAATCCTGCGGCACAAGGGTAGCGTTCAAGCGATTGCCGAGATTCCTGAAGATTTGAAGGAATTATACAAGACTACTTGGGAAATCAAGCAGAGGCATGTTATCGACATGGCAGCAGATAGAGGCGCCTACATCGACCAAAGTCAGTCATTGAACATCCACATGATCGATGCAAACCCAGCAAAGGTTACCTCCATGCACTTCTATGGCTGGAGAAAGGGATTGAAGACAGGAATGTACTATCTCCGAACTAAGGCCGCAGCAGATGCAATTCAGTTCACAGTTGAGCAGAAAGCCTCCGAAGACGAGACTGTTGAAGGCTTGGCTAACAGAGCTGACGA